>JBILMC010000156.1:0-3767 GCA_044375755.1 Chitinophagaceae bacterium | reverse complement strand
TTCAGGTTGTTCAATACTTTTTTGGTAGGCTTCACGATATGCTGCTTCAGACCTAATTTGATAAGGGTAAGACATGGGTTGGAATTTTGCAGTCCATAAAATTATGGATTGCGAGTGGAACGAATCAATTGAAAACTTAATAAACCAACAAAAGCAGATAGCAAAGAGGCTAACAAAATGGCCACTTTGGAACTTATGATCGTTTCATTTTCGGTAAAAGCAAGTAAGGTGATAAATATAGACATCGTAAATCCAATACCTGCCAATAGACCTGCTGCTGCAATATGTTTCCAGGCTACACCACTGGGCAAGGTTGCAAATTTTAATTGAACAGATAGATAACTAAAGAGAAAAACGCCAATAGGCTTCCCTGCAAAAAGTCCTAATAAAATACCTAAACTATTCAGCGAAAACAAAGTGTGTGTTAATTCCTGTCCTAACACAATACCTGTATTTGCGAGTGCAAAAATTGGAACAATACCATATGCCACAACAGGATGTAAAAAATGTTGAAGCTTTTCTGAAAGAGACGCATGTGCCCCTTTTCCAAACGGAATGGCAAAGGCAAGTAAAACACCACTGATGGTAGCATGCACACCCGATTTGTACATGCAATACCACATCGCTACTCCGCCTAATAAATAAATAGGCAAGTACATCATACCTTTTTTACCGAGATAAAATAAAATGCCAAAAATAGAGAGCGCAGAAAATAAATAAACCCAAGAAAGTTCTGTAGTATAAAAAAGTGCAATCACTAAAATGGCGCCTAAATCATCAATAATAGCTAATGCAGTTAAAAAAACTTTTAGTGCAGGGGGCACTGATTTACCCGCTATTGATAAAACGCCTAAAGCAAATGCAATATCAGTGGCCATAGGAATACCAGCTCCGGCCATGGTTGTTGTACCTGCGTTAAATAAAAGATGAATACCCGCGGGAATCAACATGCCTCCTACTGCTGCCACAATGGGTAGTGCTGCTTGACGAAAAGAAGAAAGTTCGCCAATATAGATTTCCCGTTCAATTTCTAGTCCAACCAATAAAAAGAAAATGGCCATCAACCCGTCATTGATCCAATGCGATATGGAAAGCGGACCCAGGGTCTGGTGCCAAAAATGGATATACCCTTCCCCCCAATTAGAATTCGCAATAAGAAGAGACAGTGCCGTGCATCCAATCAGTAGAAACCCCGAAAACTTTTCACTCCTGAAAAAGTCCAGAAATAACCGAGTTAAGTTGTGTGGAGCTTGTATGTTAGATTTTTGAGCTGGCATTATTGAATTTCAAATACTTATAAACCCGATTAGGAACCCTGAAGTTAATAATTTACACTTCTTTGACAAGGATCATCCCGAAAAATCAGCCCTCAGGACCTAGCTTTGCATCACGAATGAAAGGAATTGCGTCCATACTATTATTTGTGTTCTCTTGCACAATCACGCTACCCCTAGCGCAATCCATTTTTGCTGATAAAAAAGTCACTGTTTTTGTGGTAGATGAAGAAAAAAGTTCATCGAATCAGTTGACGGAAATCAAAGAGCAAAAACAAGTGTTTTCCAGCCATATTCTTTTAGCTTTTACTGCCTTTGAGGGAGACAGAAAGCTAAATCGCTTTAATGACAAAAATGCTGATATCCCGGTAGCACCCCTCCTCGAAAAACCCACGCCCCCTCCCAACTTTTGTTGAGTGATCAAACAGAAAGAGGTCGTCAACTAGTTGCCGGTCTGATTGTTTACATCTATCAATAAAAGAAAATGAATAATTCGAAAAGCCCTTTATCAAGAATACTTGACTTAGTTAAACTTGAGAAAGCTGAAATCTGGTCCATCTATTTTTACGCCATACTTAACGGGCTCATATTGCTGAGTATCCCACTTGGAATTCAATCGATTGTCGGTTTTGTGATGGGAGCTTCTTTCAGAGCATCAATCTATGTGTTGATTCTTCTGGTTGTAATCGCCGTATTGATTAGCGGGCTGATGCAGATCAACCAAATGAAAATTATTGAGAAAATTCAACAACGAATTTTTGTTCGCTACTCATTTGCTTACGCGGATGCAATTCCTCGATTAGACTTAAAAAAAGCCGATGGAGTTTACTTACCCGAACTTATTAATCGATTTTTTGATACAGCCACTCTTCAAAAGAGTCTTTCAAAAATTTTATTAGAAATTCCAAGTGCATCCATACAGATATTCTTTGGGCTGATTCTACTATCGTTTTACCATCCAATATTTATCATTTTTTCCTTTCTGTTAGTACTTATACTTTGGGCAATTATTTATTTCACGGGCGGCCGCGGACTTTCAAGCAGCCTTGAAGAAAGTAAAAATAAATACAAAGTAGCAGCCTGGCTAGAAGAGATGGCGCGAATAATAAAATTTATTAAACTGGCTGCGGGACATGCTCTTCACTTAAAAAAAACAGACGAAGCAACTATTGCTTATTTAAAGGCGCGCAATGAACATTTTAAAATTCTACTAGTACAATACAGAAGTCTTGTAGCATTTAAAACGGCCATTACTGCCGCTATGTTAATTTTTGGATCTATTCTTTTGGTTAATCAACAACTGAACATTGGTCAGTTTGTAGCCGCTGAAATTGTAATTCTTACAATACTCAATTCTGTTGAAAAGTTAATCATCAATCTAGATAGTGTCTATGACACACTGACTGCAGTTGATAAGCTAGGTAAACTAACTGATAAGCCACTTGAAGAAAATGGAAAAATAAAATTAGTAGATACACCGAAAGGAGTACTTCTTGAAGGAGATAACTTAAGCTATAGCTACTCTCCCACTCAACCCGTGCTTCATAATCTTAGCTTTTCAATTGAGCCGGGTCAACTAATCTGCATTCAAGGAAAAGCAGGATCCGGAAAATCTACTTTACTACGATTACTAGATGGCGCGTATACTGATTTTACTGGTTCGCTTCAGATTGATAAAGTGCCTATTCGAAATTATGACTTAAACTCACTTAGAAGCAAAATCGGAATCTTGTTACACCAACATGATATATTTCAAGGGACGCTTTGGGAAAACATTACAATGGGCAGAGAAAACATATCCATTGATAGCGTTATTCGCCTATTTGAAAAAGTGAACCTATCCACTTATTTTTCCACGCTTCCAAAAGGATTTGATACAGAGCTAGATCCAACAGGTCAACGACTACCAAGACAAATCGTTCATAAAATTTTATTGGTACGGGCATTAATTAGTTCACCTCGATTATTATTACTAGAAGAACCTTGGAGTGGCATGGACGCAACTACAAAGTCCAAAGTAATTAATTTATTAAACGAGAGCGCTTCTACCACAAGGGTAGTTGTCAGTAATGATGAAGCTTTTGCAAAAAACTGCGATCAGGTATTCATCATGAGCGAGGAAGGAACTCTTTCAAAAGCACTTTAAATTAAAAAAATGGATACACAATCATATAAATCTCACGAATACGTTTACCGATACGATAGAAAAAGCCGAGTGAAAAATTGGTTTTTTGGAATCCTAATTGGTATAACTGTAATTCTATTCTTGCCCTGGACACAAAATTTCAGAAGCAATGGCTTGGTAACGACTCTGTACCAAGATCAACGCCCACAACAAGTCAACACAGTGATTGGCGGACAGTTGATAAAATGGTATGTGAAAGAAGGGGATGTTGTTAAAGCCGGAGATACACTTGTTCAATTATCAGAGGTTAAACCTGATTACTTAGACCCCGCCTTATTGGAACGAACTGCAGAACAATTGGATGGAAA
>JBILMC010000154.1:0-3785 GCA_044375755.1 Chitinophagaceae bacterium | reverse complement strand
CGATTTTAATTGTTCTACAACCTGTGGTGACAAAGACTTGCTCACTATAATTTGACCTGGCTTGGGTTTTCGGTCAGCAATAGATGTGCCTCCCAATGAAAGCCATAATTGATTGGTGTTAAAGTTTGGCGCTTCTGTAGCTTGTTGAATCGTCATCCCGAACTCAACTATATTTAAGAAAAACTGCAAAAGATTTTGATCCTGTGTGTCACCCCCCTGTACACCAAATGCTAAAAAAGGCTTTCCGTCCTTTAATGCTAGAGATGGAGTTAATGTAACACGTGGTCTTTTTCCAGGTTCTACTACATTAAAAGGATTTAGGGAACTATCAAGTACAAAACTCTGCATGCGTTGACTCAGACCCACACCGGTATTACCCGCAATACAGGCAGGGATCCATCCACCACTTGGCGTAATTGAAATTATCCAACCTTGATCATCTGCTGCCTCTACAGTGGTTGTGCCTCTCCATAGACGATCTTGGTATTGAGCAGTTGTGAAAAGTGGATTGTAGGAAGCGATGCTACCTTGATCATGCAAGGGAGTTGCTGATCGATTAATAGTAGAATCCAGTGGAATTAAATTTCTTTTTAAAAAATTCATGTAGGGATTGGTCTCACCTTGAAATGGGTAAGGATCTCCAGGTCCAGCAGTGCTTTCATTTTTAACAGTATCGATTGTGGCAGCTCGCAATTTTGCATATTCTTTACTCAACAATCCCTGCATGGGTTCTTTTGGTAATTTATAAGGATCACCGTAATAAAAATCTCTATCCGCAAAACACTTATTAAGCACCTGATAAAGTGTGTGAATGTATTTCGGGCTATTATACCCCATCGACCTTAGATCAAAGTTCTCAAGCATATTCAATGCTTGTAATAACATGGGGCCTTGCGTCCATTGTTGCATCTTGTAAACCTCAATACCTTTATAGGAAGTATGCAAAGGCTCTTCTTCAATTGGTTTCCAATTTGCCAAATCACTTTTAGTTATTAAACCACCCTGCTCTTTAACTCCCCTCACAAATTCATCTGCAATATCGCCCTCATAGAAACGATTATAGGCAGCCATGATTGCTGCTTTCCTGTTTTTTCCCGCTTTTAAAGCAGCTTTTTCTGCCTGAACCATTTTCTTCAACGTTTCAAGTAATGCAGTTTGCTTGAAAATTTCTCCTGCACTAGGGGCTTCACGTTTTTCTCCTAAGTGCGGTAGTAGTACCTCTCGACTATATTTCCATTGTTTTATTCTTTCTTTAGCCCTTTCAATGCTATTTGCCGTTTGCGCTTCGATCGGATATCCGGCAGCCAAATCCATGGCGGGTGCTAATACTTCTTCTAAACTTTTTGTACCATAATTAGCAAGCATATAACATAACCCCCCAGGTGTTCCTGGTGTTGTGGCAGCAAGGGGGCCATACTCTGGAGGAAAAGCATAACCCTTTTGCTTGAAAAAATCAGCTGTGGCGCCGCTAGGAGCAACCCCCATTGCATTAATCGCTATAACTTTTTTTAGTTTAGGGTTATACAATAAGGCTTGGGTTTCTCCACCCCAGCTAAGCACATCCCACATTGTACATGTTGCAGCAAGCATAGCACAGGCTGCATCTACTGCATTTCCACCTTTTTGAAAAAGTGTGGCTCCTGCAGTTGCTGCAAGAGGCTTACCGGTAATTGCCATCCATTTTTTAGCATGTAAGGGTGGCTTTTGTGTGGGTTGGGAAAAAACGACGTTGGAACCTGAAATCATTGAAAATAATATCAGGTAATGCATGGCAAGTTTTTTCATGACATAAAGATACTACAGGATTGATTGATATCATTGTACTACAAAGACATTCAGTAAATCTTTACGCGCAGATGACCAATTCTATTGATGCAAGTCTTAATTTTACAAATCGTTAAACGCTTATGAAAATTTTTGTTGCCGGTCTTCCCTCAGATATGGACGAATCTGAATTAGAAGAATTTTTCGAAAAATATGGAAAAGTTGATTCAGTTTCCATTGCAAAAGACAGAATGACAAAGAAAAGAAAAGGCTTTGGCTTTGTGGAAATGAACAACTCTTTACAAGCCAGAACTGCAATCCAGACACTAAATGGGCTGGGAATAGGAAGAAATACGCTTGTTGTTAAAGAGGCGGTATAAATTTACCAGGCAGCCATTATAGTTGAGGAATGGGGCTGTAGTATTACTTTTTCTTTAGAGCCTATTCTACCAGGGGTTTTTGAAAAGAAATGATTTTTCATGATCATATGTAGAGCTAACCCCTTCTTTTCTAAGTGCGCATAAGGAAATATTTGGAGAGGCTTGTCACTTGGATTAAACCAAACTTGAACATTTCTCCAATTATCAACAGTTTCGGTAGCGTCCATAAAATATCCGATTAAGCCAGTACTGCTATCTGTATAAAATTGTACTTGACGTGAAGGATCTGTTAAGTTAAAAGAGGGATGATTCCTTTTTAATTGAATCATTTTTTTTACAAATTCAAATAAGTCCGCGTGTATTTTTTTCTGCTCCCAGTCAATAGCGTTAATACTATCAGGCGACTCAAAAGAATTTTCAACCCCTTTTTTGGTTCGCATAAATTCAGAACCTGCATGAATAAAAGTTGGACTTTGAGAAGTTAATACCAACGCATATGCCAATTTCTGAAGTTCTTTAACCTGAGATAACGAGTAGGTTGGGTTAGAGATTTGCAGTTTGTCTCTCAACGTATGATTATCATGACAATCTGCATATGCAATTAATTGGCGAGGACTCTTAGTTAATGGTGCTTTCGAGTATCTGACTTTTTCATAGTTAATAGCGGGATGCGCAATCCCACCTACTAAGCCAAAAAGAATAGAGTGAATATCATTGGTAGACCCGCTTAAGTACCCCTTTTGAGTCGGCTCAAAAACACTTCCTTTTAATCCATCTCTAAATTCATCACCAAAAACTGCTATAGAATTCAATTGATTCACGTTACTTTTTATGGCTCTTTCCTTGTCTGGCAATGTTGAAGCACCCGCAGTCCACCCTTCACCATATAAGAGAATGGAGGGATTTATTGCTCGTAAAGTATCTGCAATCATATTCATTGTTGTTATATCATGAATCCCCATTAGATCAAACCGAAATCCGTCAATATGATACTCGGTTATCCAATGTTTCAAAGACTGAAGCATAAAATTTCTAAACATTGGCTTTTCACTAGCGGTTTCATTTCCACAAGCTGAAGCATTCGAAAAAAAACCATTGGTAGTTTTTCTGTAGTAATATCCAGGCACTAATTGCTCAAATGAGGAATTCTCCGATAGCGCAGTATGATTATATACCACGTCCATTACTATTTTTAATCCTTTATCGTGAAAGGATTGAATCATTTTTTTCAACTCTGCAACGCGAGTAGCTGGATCTATATTGGTTGAAGCGTAAATACCCTCTGGTGAGTTATAATGAAAGGGATCATATCCCCAATTATAAGGAGGTGAAGACTTCGATTCGTCGCTAGATCTGAAGTCAAAAAATGGCAGTAGATGAACATGTGTAACACCAAGTTCGCGGATATGATCTACTCCCGTTGATAAACCCTCATTATTGACCGTGCCTACCTCTGTAAGACCAAGATACTTTCCCTTCTGTTGAATACCAGAAGATAAATGCATGCGTGCATCACTTATATTTAATTCGTAAATAATAACTGCATTATTATTTGACTGATTAAATGAATTATCTTTTATCCAGTGTAATGGGTTCGTTTTTTCTAAATCAATGATGGCGGAATAGGTGCCATTTTCACTA
>JBILMC010000155.1:0-3785 GCA_044375755.1 Chitinophagaceae bacterium | reverse complement strand
TTTACTGGCATTCAGCTTAGTTTTTTGAGCCACTAAAATTCCATACCTGATATCATTAAAACCCTCCAATTGGTGGGCATCGGGGTTGATAGAAAGCAAAACTCCCTTATCCAAGGCGTGATCGATCCAAGTCCAATCTAGGTCAAGTCTTCTTGGATGTGCATTGATTTCGATAGCTACTTGATTTGCAGCACACGCATCTATAATTTTTTCATGATCAATAGGGTATCCTGCTCTACTAAGTAGTAGTCTTCCGGTTGGGTGCCCCAAGATTGTGGTAAAAGGGTTCTCTATCGCACTGAGAAGACGCTCAGTTGCCTTTTCTTTCGACATCCTAAGATTGCTATGAATGGAAGCAATCACAAGGTCAAAACTGGATAACACCGCATCTTCATAGTCTAAAGATCCATCAGATAAAATATCAGATTCTATCGACTTGAAAATTCTAAAAGGTGCATATCGCTTATTTAATATATCAATTTGTTGATGTTGTGCTGCTACTCTTTCTGCAGATAATCCATTTGCATAGAATGCACTGGACGAGTGATCGGTGATCACCATGTATTCCCAGTTTCTTTTTATGCATTCTTGTGCCATTTCCTCCAGCTCATTGCTTCCGTCGCTCCAGGCGCTATGACAATGAATGAGACCTTTTATTTGGTTCTCTTGTAGCAATTCTTGCTCGAATGAGGTTTTATCAAAAAGGACTGCGCTTTTTTCTCGTTTAGCGGGATGAATAAACGGGACACCTTTTTCAGAAAAAAGAATGGCATCAGGGGCATCATGTACAGCAGTGTTTACCCCCTTTTTCAATTCAATATTATCAAATGCAATCTTGAAATCTTCAGCGCAGGAAGTGTTGAATAAGGTAGTGGGTAAATCATTTGTAAAATAAAGACGCAGTCGTAGTCCATTTTTCAATTGATATAATAATGAGTTTTCTTCCTCCTCTAATAATGCTGGGGGCTGGGCAGTTTCAAATTTTGATTTACTACTTTCCTTCTGAGCAAGTATCACATAAGCTAATTCCTCGATGGTTGGTAGCTGTCTTCTAAATGATCCAGTAACAGCAATGTTTTCCTTCCCAAATAGTTGAGAAAGATAATTGTCGATGAGTGGAAAAATAGTTTCTATTTCTGCAAAAAGAAAATGTCCCTGGTGTTGCAAGATAAATTGAATGGACTGGACTACTGCCTCCTGTGTTTTTTCGCCAAAGCCTTTGTAATGCAATAATCTATTTTCCTGGCATGCGTATAGAAGCTCACCCATACTTTCTATGCCCATTTCTTTCCAGATGGTATGGATCTTTTTTGGGCCAATCCCCTTTATTTGTAACATCTCTATTACGCCTGGCGGGGTATTTTTTACGAGATCCTCTAATTGAGTAATAGTCCCTGTTTCTTGCAATTGCAAAAGGGCATGAGTTACACTAGAGCCAACCCCTCTTATCAATTTCCACTTTTCTGTTGGCGTATTAAATAGCGGGTAGGGGAGTTTGTCAATTGTAAAAGATGCTGTTGCAAACGCTTTGGCTTTAAAAGGATCAGCGCCATGTATATCCAAAAGCTTTGAGAGTAATTCAAACTTTTCAGCAATTTCTACATTATCCATTTGTGCAAAGTAAGTGGGTTGGTCTAAAACGAGAAAGTCCCCCGGTTTCGGAGGACTTTCTATAAGTTAGAAGAGAATTACTTCTTCTTCTTAGCAGCTTTTTTCTTAGCAGCTTTCTTTTTTGGAGCAGCTTTTTTCTTAGCAGCTTTTTTCTTAGTAGCCATTGTTTAGAATTTAATGGTGTTAGAAAAATGGGTTAACGATAGTAAAAATAACAATTAATTTTTACTAACCAAATATTTTTTAAGAAATTTTAAACACCGCAAAGGGGCGTCATTAGGCTTCAGCAGGAGCAACAGAAACAATTGTTCTGTTGTTTCTACCTTTTTTGAATTCAACTAATCCATCCGTTAATGCAAAAAGGGTAAAGTCTCTTCCAACGCCAACATTTTTACCAGGGTGGTAAACTGTTCCGCGTTGACGTATAATTACGTTTCCAGATATAGCAGGTTGTCCGCCAAAAATTTTTACACCAAGACGTTTGCTTTGTGAGTCGCGATTGTTCTTTACGCTACCTTCTCCTTTCTTATGTGCCATGGTTGTATTGTTTTAATTAGTTCAAATTATAATTAAGCTATGCTTACTACTTTAATTTTGGTGTAAGCGGTACGATGTCCTTTCTTTTTGTGAAAGCCCTTTCTTCTCTTTTGTTTGTAAGCAATTACCGTATCACCTTTAACTTGGTCTACGATTTCTGCCTGCACTTTTGAACCGGAAGTGGCGCCAACAGCCAATTTGCCGTTTGCGTCAACTAATAGAACTTCTAGATCTAACTTGTCGCCTGCATTACCTTCAACGCGTGGCACATACAAGGTTTGATCCTTTTCCACTTTAAATTGCTGCCCGGCTACTTTTACGATAGCTACCATACTATAAAAATTAGGACGGCAAAGGTAGGGAATTAGACTGAACCCACCAACGGAAAATATCATTCATTTTTAGGGTTTTCAACAGCCAAAAGGTCCCCCCTTTTCCTATGTTTGCCTGTCTTAAATTTGCCAAATTAGTCTAAGCGTTCCCTTTACCCATGAAAATAAAGTCATTCTTTGCCAAGCCATTTGCCGCATATATTCACCGGATCATACAAAAAGAGAAGCGAACGGCTTTGCTGGACCAGGAGAGTATTTTTCAGCAATTAGTGAAAATTGGAAGTAAAACGGCGTATGGGCGTCATATTAATTTAGTTGAAGGCGTTGATTATCATTCATTTAAAAATCTGGTACCCCTCCAAGACTATGAAGGCCTACGTCCCTGGATTGAAAAGATCAAGCAAGGTGCTCAAAATATTCTATGGAAAGGTCAGCCCCTTTATTTCGCTAAAACTTCGGGTACAACTAGTGGGGTCAAATATATCCCTATCACAAGGGACTCTATTCCCAACCATATTAATACAGCAAGAAATGCTTTGTTGTGCTATATGGCCGAGAGCGGGAATACTCAATTTGCGGATGGAAAATTGATTTTTTTGTCGGGCTCCCCACAATTGGAACGGGTTGGGGGTATTCCAACGGGTCGACTTAGTGGCATTGTCAATCACCATGTACCTAGTTATTTGCGTTCGAATCAATTGCCCTCTTTTGAAACGAATTGTATCGAAGATTGGGAAACCAAGCTCAATAAAATAGTAGAGGAAACGTGGCAGCAAAATATGACGCTGATCAGTGGTATTCCACCCTGGATGCAAATGTATTTTGATGCGTTAATAGAACGAAGCGGCAAAAAAGTAGGAGAGCTTTTCCCCAATTTTAGTGTGATGGTGCAAGGAGGGGTAAACTTCGAACCCTACAAGTCTAAATTGTTGGAGAGTATTGGTCGTCCAATGGATACGATTGAATTGTTTCCTGCTAGTGAAGGCTTTTTTGCTTTTCAAGATAGCCTGGACCAACAAGGATTATTGCTAAATACAAATAGTGGAATATTCTTTGAATTTATTCCCTTGCAGGATGTTGGAAAAGAAGGTGCTCAACGCGTTTCACTTGCAGAGGTCAAAGTGGGTGAAAATTATTCATTGGTTATTAATAGTAATGCAGGGCTTTGGGGCTACGAGATTGGAGATGTGGTACGATTTGTCTCCGTTGATCCTTATCGAATTATTGTAGTTGGCCGGACCAAACATTTTATATCTGCATTTGGAGAACACGTAATTGGGGAGGAAGTAGAGTATAGTTTGAATA
>JBILMC010000013.1:0-13222 GCA_044375755.1 Chitinophagaceae bacterium | reverse complement strand
TCCATCTTTTTATAATTAAGTTGGATGGGCGTTGCTTTCAATTGTGAAGCTTGTTCTGGCGTTATCTTGTTATTGACCTCCATCTGTCCGATCACTACATTTCTTCTGTCTAATGCAGCTTTTGGATTTCGGACCGGATTGTAAATGCTGTTTCCTTTCAGCATACCAATAAGAAGTGCCGCTTCTTCAATATTCAAACGATCAGGTTCTTTTTGGAAAAAAGTACGGCTTGCGTTACGGATTCCATATATATTATTTCCAAAGGGAACTGCATTGAGATAGAGTGTGATGATTTCTTCTTTGGTAAAATTCTTTTCCAATTTAACTGCAATAATCCATTCTTTTAGTTTCTCAATTACGCGCCATGCTTTGTTACGACTTCCTTGTGCTAATAAGGCTTTTGCCAACTGTTGGGTTATGGTACTTCCTCCTCCCTCTGAACCTAATGTTACAAGTGCGCGAAGGGTAGACTTGAAGTCAATTCCGCTATGATTATAGAACCGCTCATCTTCCGTAGCCACTAAGGCATCAATGGCGTGTCGGGACAGGTCTCTGTATTTTACATTGCTTCGATTGCCTCGTTCTGTGTAATATTTACCCATGAGAGTTCCATCTATTGCATAGACCTCTGAGGCTTGTAATATAGAGGGATTCTGTAATTCATAGAGAGAGGGCATTTTGCCAAATAAGCCAAAATTGGCAAGCAGAATCAATAACAAAAAGGAGAGTAGTCCCCAACCAAAAAACTTCCAAAAGGCGCGTACAGAGGGTTTCATGGTACTAAGTTAGGGCCTCTTAGTGTTAAAGAAACTACGGTATTCCAGCAATTCTTTTCGGTCTTTTAAAATAGATAAATTTTCAGTGGAAATAATGAGCCACTCATATTTTAGGGGGTTCATCCATGAAACAAGTTCCGTGGCGGTTTTTGGCTTTACTCGATCTACATAGGCCATCGCCTCTCTGTTATTACCAAAGGGTCCAACTGTAATTAATTTGTATCGAGAATTTAAATTGAATAGTTGTGTAGTAAAGGATCTATTATTAAAAGTTTCTCGGTTATATCGTTCAATAGCTCTCATGGCTTCTGCTGCTAACACAGGCTCGGTACTCTCCATTGCAAAAAAGGCCCAGTGCTGACTCTCCTCGAAGAATTTATAGGGATTATTAAATTGAGTGGAATCGGGTTTTACTTCTGCGTTAGCGGATGGAATGAGAGTAGGCGCTTCTACTGTTATTGTTTTTGGTGCAGCAGTTGTGGAATCTATTTGCTCTAATTGTTTTCTTTTTGCTATTGCTTCTAATAAAAAGGTCGCTCTCTCAAAAAGGGGGGAGCTGGGAAATCTAATTTGCAATTCTCGTAATAAACGAATGCCAGTGCTATCATTTCTATTCTGAATATGATAAGCTGCTTCTATAAATATGAGTTGCGGCGTCCAAAGGCTATCGCCAAATAATTTATCTGCCTCTTTTTTGAGCGAAAAAGCTTTTTGATACTCTCCGGTTATGAAACTGTTATAAATAACAGCGTAAAGACTATCTCCCTGGGTATTAAACAGTTTAATATCTTTTTTATCTAATCTGTTAAGTGTTTTAGTATAAGGGCTATTGGGAAATTCTTCTCGTAATTTTTTTTCTAGTCTATTCTTTTCAGACGAATTATTCGCTTTTGACGCACATCCGTACAGGTAAAAAAGTGCTTCGTCAGCCCTCTCAAATTGTACATGATTGTTTAATAATCTTATTAAAAGGGTGGTACCAGAGGGGCAGTCTTCAATTTCTTGTATCAAAATTTTACCTGCTTCCATAAGTGCATTTGCCAAGGAATCGGTTGCAACTTTTTTCTTTTCCTCACTCAGGGGAATTCTTCTGTATAAAGCATCAAAGTCAATCTCTTCACTAATCGGATCATTGCTAGTAGAGAGGGAATCCTTTGTGTCAAGTTGTATGTTGGCTAAATTAGATTGTATGCTAGCGGAGCGCCTCCAATTGTCCACATTTGGACGATTTCCCCATCTTGCTACAAATGATGCTTGGCCACGGCTTCGACTAGAAGCATTATAAAAATACCATTCTCCTTTCTCGCTTTCATTACCAAAAAGTGAATTGATAACTGGTGAAGGGCTTGTTTTGACCACGGCTGAAAGTTGTGGTTCATCTTGAAGACCTGCTTGCTTGCGTAATTGTTTCAAGAGGTTACGTACCAATTCTTTTCTTTCCTCTTCTGGTATGCCTGCTAAACGCAATAAGCTATCCTGCCTGTAAACCACTCCCATTGGATTGGCCAATTTCTTGAGTGCCTCTTTTCTTGATGCAATGGTTGTTAAATCCAGGGATAGGCCGTCTGTAGATTTTAAACTATCATAGTATTGGTGCGCTTGTGTATAAGCACCCATCGAATAAGAAAGTTCTGCCAGTTGTAAAAATGCATTATTTCGTTGTAGGCTGCTGTTAGTTACTTCTTTGGTACTGGCTAATAAGGACTGCGCTGCCCTCACTTTATTGCCGATAGCCAGATCCATTTGAGCTGCCGCATATAAAATAATATCTCGGTAGGCAGAATATTTTTCTTTTTCTGCCATGCTCAATAAGTTGGTTATGCTATTAGGGTTATTTTCTCCGCTAGGACCTCGATCTACTCGAATAGCTGCTATCCGTGAGTATACTTCTAAAATGAGATCAGAGGAGTGGGGTATCGCTTTTAAAAAAAACGATTTAGCAGATTTATAATTTCCTGCTAACTCATATAGTTGACCTGTTAAAAATTCCAGTCGTGCTTTTTCATTGCTGTTGGGAATTTTGGTTAGCATCTTTTCTAAATAAAAAGCAGCGCTATCCCATTTTTGTTGTTTGTAGAAGGCGTATGAAATTACTTCATACAGGTCGGGGTAAAGCCTAGATGGAAAATTTGCATCTAGGCGAATGGCTTGAATTAGGCTAGTCGCGGGGTCGAATAAGTTTTGTGCTAAATAGTTTCTGATTTCCCAAATCAGTGCATCATTTCTTTTTACAATATTTCCTGCCAAAAGCCCTTTCTTTTCTGAATTTGAAATAGTAGTGGCCTTGTTTCCATCTCTTGCGCTTCCAATTGTCTTGAAGTATCCATCTTTCTCTCTGGGTGTGTAGTAGTAGTTAACAAATTGAAATAAAAGATGGGCCGAATCAAATTTTTCTTGTAAGTGATAAGCAATACCCCATAACAAGTACAGGTCATCAGTCCATTCGTTGCGCAGGTCATGTAAAGCAATTCCAGAAGAAGCTTTTTGAATTATACTGTCCAATTCGAGAGAATCCTTTCGGGTGACAGAAAGATTATAGTTATAGAATGGTAGTAGGGTTGAATAATCGTCTTGGTGTAGCAGTTTTGCTTTTTGTAAAACTTCATTCAATTTTACGTTCGCGTTGTATGTGTAATTGTAATGAGTGATGGTGTTTTGCAAAAACATGCCAGGCAATCTCAATTTTCCCTCTCTTGTTTTTTCAGAGCGCAATATCCTTTCCTCATACTCCTTGGGCTTTGGTAAATTGATTTTGAAGCCCATTTGGGCGTCGGCTTGGCCTTGTATAAAAAACACCATCAGGATCAAATTCCTAAAAAGGGATACAATTACCGTTCGCATAGGGGCGCAATCTAATTTCTTAATAACTGATTTTCAAATTAAATAGTGTGTCAAACCTTAATTTTTTGTGAGTATTTTCAATGAAAATCAATGATTTTAGGGTTACGGCATTCTTATCTTTATGGGACTCAAATGAAAATGGCAAAATTAGAGCTACCATCTGGCTTAAAGCGACTACGAAGCCGTTATAGGCTAGTAATCATGAATGACGACTCCTATGAAGAAGTGGTCACTTTTCGGCTGTCCCGATTGAGCGTCTACACCGTGTTTAGTATGATTTTTGTCATATTAGTGGGGCTGACCACCGCCTTAATTATTTTTACTCCCCTTAAATATTACATCCCGGGGGCCGGTTCAGATTATGCCTCTGTGATGGCCTTAAAGAGATTACAGTACAGAGTTGATTCAGTAGCTCGTGAAGATGCGCTGAAAAATCAGTATATTTTGGGTCTCAAAAAAACACTTTCTGGCGACAATAGTGTGGTGCTAGATACCATCCCCATTGAAATGCCAGCAACCGAAGTAACTAGCGACTGAACTTAATTTAATTCTATGTTTACAACTAAATCCAAACCTGACATGCAAACTTCTTACCCGCAATCCGGCAACGCAGCAACATTGATTAGTGCCGGCACTACACTCAAAGGTGATATCAGCAGCAATGGAGATCTGCGAATTGATGGAACTGTTTTGGGTAATGTAAAAACATCTGCAAAAATTATCATTGGAAGCACGGGTGTAGTGGAGGGCGATATTGCCGGGAATCAAGCCGATGTAACCGGGAAAGTAAATGGCAATATTCGCGCTACGGAGTTATTACAGTTACGTGGAGAGTGTGTTGTTTCTGGTAATATCTATTCAGGCAAATTACAAGTTGAACCTTCTGCTACGTTTAACGGTCAATGTCACATGGGAGCGAATGTGGTAGAGATGAATAAAGATGAGCAACAGCCACAAGCCCTCGTCCGCTGATTCTAAAAAAGAATGGATGCGGTATGCTGGCCTGGCCTCTCAGTTGCTGGTGTATCTTTCGTTATCCGTTTTTGGCGGAATTAAATTAGACCGTTGGTTGGGAATGTTTCCATTGCTAACCATCTTGTTTCCTATCCTTGTATTAGGAGCGTTGTTTTATAAACTCTTTAAAGAAACGGGTTCGTCAAAATAAGAAGGCATGAAAAAAAGAAATACTTCTCTCTTTCCTTTTAGTTTTGTAATGATTGTTTTGCTTGGTGTCATTCAAGTATTCCACGCTTGGTTTAAAGCCCATCAAGTGGATACAGAAGTTACAAACCAAGCAAATTTTTTCATATGTATTGTTTCTATGTTTTCCTTTTTAATTACACAAAAGAGTTTTGCTAATCCTAATCCTCAGGCTTCCGTGCGGGCTATTATGATCAGTTTTATGATCAAGTTTTTTGTAATTGCTTTAGCAGCTTTTGTTTATATTTTTCTCCAACGAAAAATGGTCAATCTGCCTGCCTTGTATTTGGCTGCTCTGTTTTATATCTTGTATACCACTATGGAAGTATGGTTGTTATTAAAGCAACTCAATAACAGGTCTGATGCCGAAAAAAGAAGTACCCCTTGATTTTTTGACGAATTTTCTTCCGCTAGGTACGCACGAGTTAGTTCATTCATTACTACAAACGTATCGAGTTCACTTAACAATTACTCGAGAACGAAAAACACTTTTGGGTGACTATAAACACCGCGCAGGTCAGCCTCATCAAATAAGTGTAAATGGTAATTTAAATCGGTATGCTTTTTTGCTGACGCTGCTGCATGAATTAGCACATCTTGTGACTTTTGAAAAGTATGGGCATCGTATACAGGCACATGGCAAAGAATGGAAATTTGTATATGGACAATTATTGCAATCCTTCTTGCAAAAAGAATTAGTTCCAGCTGATCTTCGAGCTGAAATAGAACAAATGCAACATAATCCAGCTGCTACTAGTTGTGCAGAGGATGGGCTATTGCGTGTACTCAGGCGTTATGATGATCCAGCTAAAAGAACTTGTTTTGTAGAAGAAGTGCCCGCAGGCTATTGCTTTAGAATTAAAGACGGACGCATATTTAAGCGCGAGTCATTACTACGCAAGCGATACAAGTGTAAAGAAGTATCCACCGGGAATTTTTACCTGTTTTCACCGGTGCATGAGGTTGAGTTGGTTGCAGATGCTGACCTTGCTTAAGCTACTGCCTTTTTTACCAATTCGGCAGCTTCGCTTAGAAGAATAGCTGACTGTACTTTGAGTCCGCTCTCGTCAATCAATTTTTTCGCTTCCACTGCATTGGTTCCTTGTAAACGGACAATGATGGGGATATTGATGTTACCTAAATTTTTGTACGCGTCAATCACCCCTTGTGCAACTCGGTCACAACGAACAATTCCGCCAAAAATATTAATGAGGATTGCTTTTACCGCTGGGTCTTTTAAAATGATTTTAAAACCCGCTTCCACTGTTTGTGCATTGGCAGTACCACCTACGTCTAGGAAGTTTGCAGGTTCGCCCCCACTTAATTTAATCATATCCATAGTGGCCATGGCCAGTCCTGCACCGTTAACCATGCATCCTACGTTTCCATCCAACTTCACAAAATTCAAGTTGAATTGTCCCGCTTCTACTTCTGTAGGGTCTTCCTCAGTTACGTCGCGCAGTGCAGCAAGATCAGGATGGCGCATCAATGCATTGTCATCCAAATTCATTTTACAATCAACTGCAACGATCTTGTCGTCGGCAGCTTTAAAAAGAGGATTGATTTCTAGCATTGAGCAATCTAATCCCACGTAGGCATTATATAAATTGGTAACGAATTTTACACAGTTTTTAAATGCATCTCCGGTTAGTCCTAAGTTGAAAGCTATTTTTCTTGCCTGGAATCCTTGTAGTCCACCTGAAGGGTGTACCCACTCTTTAAAGATTTTCTCAGGGGTGTTATGTGCTACTTCCTCAATGTTCATTCCGCCCTCGGTACTGTACATGATTACATTCTGTCCTTTAGAACGATCTAGTAGAATAGATAAATAAAACTCTTTCCGGTCTGTGGGACCATCGTAATACATATCCTGCGCCACTAACACTTTGTTTACAACTTTACCTGCTGCGCCCGTTTGTAAGGTAACTAGAGTGCCTCCTAAAATTTTTTGTGCAAAGTCTGCGATTTCCTCTTGACTCTTTCCAACTTTCACCCCATTGATGCCCGTCTCTTTGATGGTTCCTTTACCTCGACCACCGGCATGAATTTGAGCTTTTACAACTGCAAATTTGCTCCCAAACTTTGATTGAATGTTACGGTAAGCTTCTTCTGCTTCTTGTACAGAGGCACAAGCGGTTCCTTCCTGGACAGGAACATTATATTTTTTTAGCAGTTCTTTAGCCTGGTATTCATGCAGGTTCATAGGTGAAAAATTTTCGCGAAGATAGGGCAAAATACAAGTGGTGCAGGGCTGCATTTTAACGGTTGCTTTGAAAACTTGCAGTTATTTTTGTACCCACCTTGACTGCTACCCGCATCCATATCATTTCGCTACTGGTTTTAACATTGATCGCTAATACACAGGCCCAGGAGCTTCCCGTTATTCGTAACCAGGGGGGCAGAATGCGATCCTTGGATCAGATAGGCCAAATGGGGATGGGCAGTATGGGCGGGGGGATGATGCGAGGAGTGAATTCGGGGGCTACAACAAAAGATAGTTTGAAACGAAGGGATAAAATGGAGGATTCAATAACGATATCTTATCGCTATCTCAACCAATCTGTTCCTTTTTTATTGGACTCCACCGTTAGCGATTTCACTAAACGGTTTCCACTTAAATCAACTACGCTCAATTTAGGTAATTTGGGAGGGGCAACTCGGTCACTGCTTTTTGCACCTAAGATGTTGCCAGGTTTTGATGCCGGCTTTCATGCTTACGATAGTTATAAATGGAATGTTGACGAGATCCCCTTTTTTCAAACAACGCGACCTTACACTGAGCTTCAATACTCATTGGGTTCTAGAGTGGAGCAAATCATTGGATTGCAGCACACGCAAAACATCAATCCACGATGGAATTTTTTCTTTCATTATCGCATGATCAATTCCCCGGGAATTTTTCAGCACCAACGCAGTAATCATAACAATTTTGCATTCTCCTCTCGTTACCAATCCCAAAATCTCCGCTACCACAGTTGGGTTATCTCACTATCCAATAAGTTACAAGCTGAAGAAAATGGCGGTATAGTAGATACAACTCAAATATTAAACGATCCTATTTTTCAAGACCGGTTTAATATTCCTGTGTATTTGGGCGGTGCTGATAATTTTAGCTCAAATTTTTTTAGCACCAAAATAAAAACGGGTACACAAATTCGTCATTCCGTTTTCTTGTGGCGTAATCAATATGACTTAGGACGAAAAGATTCCCTCGTAACAGATTCTACTGTGATTCCTCTTTTCTTTCCGCGGGTTCGATTTGAACATCAGTTGCGGTATGATAAGGAGCAGTATGCATTTATTGATAAAATTCCAAGTATCGATTATTATAAAACAGTTTATGATCGCGTTATCGGCACAAGAGATACAATTGACTTGCGTGACAAGTGGCGTCGTTTTACCAATGAGTTTTCGATTTATCAATTTCCTGATGCAAAAAATTTGAGGCAGTATATAAAAGCGGGTGTAGCACTGGAAATTATAAATGGCACTTCTGCTACTGCGTCTCGTTCTTTTTTTAATTCCAGGGGACAGTTTGTGTACCGCAATATCACCAAGAATAAAAAATGGGATCTTTTGTTAGATGGAATTTTATATTTAGCTGGATTTAATGCTGGGGATTATTTGGCCTCTGCTCGTTTACAGCGATTGTTTGGGAAAAAGAATAATAGTATTACGCTTAGTGGAAGTAATGTAAATAGAACGCCATCTTTCATTTTCGATAACCGAAGTAGTTTTTATTTGAGTTCAAGCAATTTTAACTTGAAAAAAGAGAATAATACTTCTTTAAGCACCTCTTTGGATTTGCCCACGTGGGGTGCAACGTTGACGGGGTCCTACTACTTACTTTCTAATTACACCTATCTCACAAATTTTTATGAACCTCAGCAAGAGAGTTCATTATTTACAATGGTGCAAATAGCGGCATTAAAAACTTTTTCTCTTGGAAAAAAATGGAAGTGGCACGCAGAGCTCTATTGGCAACAACGCATTGGCGCTGCGCAGGTAAATGCCATTCCGTTTTATCTGCGAAACAGAATTGCGTATGAGGGAAATCTGGGGTTTAAAAATTTGAACCTCGCAACGGGTTTGGAAATTCGATACCGGCCACCTTACAAGGCTGATAATTATTCGCCTTTGTTGGAACGGTTCTTTTTTCAGGATAGTGTGACGATCAAAAATCCGCTTCCGGATATTTCTTTTTATGCTAATTTTCGCATTCGCCCCTTCACTGCTTTTGTTCGCTTTGACAACTTGAATACTGCCCGAAATTTAGATGGATTTGGGTTTACCCGAAACAATCTGGTAGCTCCTGGCTACGCCCTAAATGGGCTCCACCTTCGCATTGGTATTTTTTGGCGCTTTGTTAACTAGGGTATTCTTTTTTTGCTATAATTTTACATCCGATGAAGAAACTAGTTTTTACCCTAGTAGCCCTTGTGTATTTTTTTGCTGTCACCGGATGGCAAATCAATATCCATTATTGTATGGGCCGGGTAGATAGTGTTTCACTTCTTACCTCGCATAAAGACAGTTGCGATACCTGTGGCATGGAAAGAACCGAAAGTGAGGGTTGTGCGTTTAGCGCAAGATCAAAAGTTACCTGTTTCGCTCCATTATCAACTGGTTTCTCCTGTAGCAGAACTTGCGGCTATAATTCCTCCAACGATTATATCTACAATTTTATCAAGAAATTCTTCTGCAACGTGGGCAGGATTGGATCCCCCTGTTGCAAAAACTCCGGTATTTATTCTTAATCGGGTTTTTAGAATTTAGTTTTTGCTGCTTCCTTATTTTATAACCGCTTGGTCGGTTTACTGTTTCTATTTTTTATTAATTAAACTCATAAATCATGAAAACGATTAAATTTTTAATGGCTACTGCCTTGTTTTTTTTATCAATTAATTTAGTAAGTGCACAATCAGTTACAGAGGTATTTGCAGTTTCTGGTAATTGCGGAATGTGTAAAAGCAGAATTGAGGCTGCCGCAAAAGAAGCTGGTGCTACAGCTGCATCTTGGGATACAGATTCTAAAAAACTGAAAGTTAGTTTTGATGCAAGTGGCACTTCACTCTCTAAGATTCAGGAGAAAGTAGCAGGAGTTGGGCATGACAATCCAGGATTTAAGGCTTCCGATGAGGTATATAGTAAGTTACATGGCTGTTGCAAGTATGACCGTACTGCAGCTGAGCAAACCATGGCTACAACATCCTGCTGCAAGGATGGAAAATGTAAGGATGGCTCATGTAAAAACATGAGTAAGGACTGTTGCCAAAATGGTACTTGTGATAAGAAAGGAAAAAAGGGAAAGGGCTGTTGCGACAATTGTAAGAAGTCTTAAGTTGTATGCGTAATAAAACTTTACTGCTGTTGCTCCTCCTGGTAGGGGGGCAACAGTTCTCCTTTGCGCAATTTCAGTCAGCTCGGTTACAAGCGACAGGCTTGACTTGTGCTTTATGTAGCAAGGCGATTCATGAATCTTTGCAAAAATTATCTTTTGTGGCTAAAGTAGAAGCTGATATTCAGTCGTCAGCTTTTGCTATACTGTTTAGAAATGGAGAAGCCCAAAACCCTGATGCATTAAAAGCAGCTGTTGAAGAGGCTGGTTTTTTTGTTGGTGAATTATTGTTAGAGGGGCAATGGGGTGAAAATATGCCTGTCTCTTCCGTGCCATTTAAATGGGGCGGAAATTGGTACTACTTTTTGTCATCCAAAGCGGTGAAGGATAAGTCTAGTTTTACACTATCTGTAATTGATAAAGGCTTTGTGACAGATAAGGCGTACAAAAAGTATTTATCACAGAACAAGCAAACCTTTCTATCGACAGGTTTCTTTACAGAGGATTCGCTGAATCCGGATAAAAAACAACGATTGTTTCATGTACTAACTGTAAAATAATTCTATGCGGCTTCTTTTAGTTTTAGTACTGCTTGTTCAGTTTAGTGTCAGAGCTCAACCACATTTGCAAATTCCTGCAAGTGATTTTCGACTACCTACGCCAGCAGGAGATAGCGTTTCTCTCTCTTCCTATCGAGGTAAGGTTGTGTTGCTCGACTTTTGGGCATCTTGGTGCGCGCCATGTAGAGTAGCCAATAAGAGTCTGGTAAAAATATATCCTCGATTAAAAGAGAAAGGAGTTGTAGTTATTAGTATTTCTTTGGACGAAAATCGAAAGCCTTGGCTAGAGGCAGTGAAAAAAGATCGGTTGGGATGGTTGCAATTAAGAGAGGTAAGAGGATGGTATGCTTCGGTAACAACTGATTGGGCAGTGAACAAAATTCCTGCAACTTTTTTAATTGATCAAGAGGGAAATGTGGTTGGGAGGGATTTGGCAGAAGCGGATCTTGAAAAGAAAATTAATGAATTAATTCAGTAAATACAGCAAAATGCGTCAATTGCTCGTACTCCTATTTGCTTTTGCTCGTACTACTTCTACCTGCGCACAGGAACTCTATGTGTTTGCTGAGCCAGCTTCATCTTTGCCTGCGCATGCATTAAGTGTAAAATTGAAAAATCATTTTACAGCCAAAAATGAATTTTTTGATAGGCTGTCATATCGATTGGCTCCTCAAGTTTTTATGGGACTTTCTAAAAATATGACCCTTCGAATAGGTAGTACCTTCTCAAATATGTATACCTATAATCCTAAATTGGAGTCTGCTAATTTTTATATGAAGTATCGCTTTCTTTCCTCTGATGCTGTTCACCGACATTTTAGAATGGCAGGTTTTTTTGAGGCTGCGAAAACCTCATCTCCATTTCATTTAGATGAAATCAATTTAGGAGGAGATAGGTCTGGGGTAGAGGCTGGACTTATTCTAACACAACTATGGCATAAACTTGCTGTTTCTTCAACAGTTAGTCATTCACAGGTATTAGATCCTTATCGCTGGGATAAGGGGGCGCATGCCGGTCGACATGCATTTCAATCTCTTCAATCGGTGATTTCTGCTGGCTATTTATTGTTTCCTCGCGCGTATACCAGCTATAAGCAAACTAATCTAAACGTATACCTTGAGTTGCTTACTCAGCGTCTATTGGATCAAAATCGATATTATGTTGATATTGCACCGGCTCTGCAACTTATTTTTTCAAGCCAGGCAAAGCTTAATGTTGGTTATCGTGTTGAGCTTGCTTCTGATATGGAAAGAATGATGCGTCGTTATTGGTTACTAAGCGTAGAGACAACCTTTTTAGGGGCGCTTAAAAAAAGTAATTAGTTATTCAGCATCTTGAATCGGAATGATAGGCCGATTGCAACATAATTGGTGATTGATTCTCCATTAAGTCCTTTTCCCCCAGAAAAATCTATTTTAATATCATCGGTAAAGTAATAAGCAATACCTCCATCTATTCCATGAAGAGGGGTTTGATTAGATCTTACACTGCCAAAAATTTCCGCATAGGCATACCATCTCTTTCCAATGTTCATGCCCGGAGCTAGCGTGTAGATCCATTCTGGTGAACCTCCTTCGCCATCCCATTCACCCCCTATATTATACCCAATTCCTATATTTTCTGTCAGCGTATGCTGCATGGTAAATCTAAAATTGGGTGCTAATTGAGGTGTTCGGTAATTTTTTGTAGCGAGTGCCGGGATCCCGGTGTGAAAAATCAATGATGTTTTCGGAATCAGTCCTTTCTCTTCACTTATGGCAATTTTACCACCCAGTTGAAGAGGGGAGAGGCCAGTAATTGATTGACTTCCTTTTTGGATAGTACTGGATTCTGTTATCAATCGAAATTCAAAGCCTGGACTAATACCCAATTTCCAAAGAGCAGTAGGGTGAACCCAGATTCGTTCTGAAGTATATTTTTCATTGTTAAATCCAATCTCGGCCTGTAAATAACCTTTTCGAGTGATAGAGGGAGATTCTGTTTGATCCGGGCGATCTGTATCCATGCGCCCTGTCTTTTGTGCAAAACAATTTGAGATGGAGATCAGCAAGTAAATAGCAACAATGAAAGATATGCGCATCAACAAATTTATATAGTAACTTGTAAAAAAATGATGATTATGAAAACAGATAGAAGAAAGTTTATCAAAAGTGCAAGCGTATTAGGCTTTGTGGGTGCATTCACAGATCTTAAAGCAAATGGAGTAATAGCTGGCTTTTCAGATCATTTAATTGCAGCCGAGGATATTTCTTATCTACAGCAACCGCTTCCCTATGCCTATACTGCGTTAGAACCTTCAATTGATGCGTTGACAATGGAAATTCATTATACCAAACATGCAGCAGGCTATACTAAAAATCTTTCTGATGCATGTATTGCCGAAAAAGTTGACAGGGCAGCTCTTCCACTTACTAGTTTACTAGCTTCTATTTCTTCGTACTCCGTTAAGATGCGAAACAATGCTGGCGGCCATTATAATCATGAATTTTTTTGGAGAAGTCTGCTTG
>JBILMC010000018.1:0-12180 GCA_044375755.1 Chitinophagaceae bacterium | reverse complement strand
AAAAAATTAAATATAAATCAACTGGCAACCCTGTAGGACGTCCAAGATATACAGAAGAAGAAAAAAAAAGAGTTAAAGAATTAAGGCGTAAAATGTTGGAGGATGAAATCAAAAAAAATATAGCAACCGTTAAATTTGAATAACTAGTTCAATAGAACCATTAGATATTTTTTTTATTATATATCTTGCGCCTTTTGGAGGATTATATTGACGAAATCTATGAAAATTAGGAGTAGTATGAACCTTAGAATTATAAACAAAGCCATGATCCTTAAGCCATTTTCGCGATTTTGTTATATTCCAGTTGGCTTTATTAAATAACACGCTTTGAACATTATCCATTACTTTAATATACTAACGAAAATATAAAATGCCTTTCGTAATATCAAATCATAGCCACAAAGCCGACAATCTAAAATTAGGTTGTTCTTTATCACTTCCATTAAATAAATGCCCAAATTGTGAGAAATTGCTACAGGAATACAAAGAATTAAAAGAGAAATTCGATTTTATTAGAACGGGGATGCTAGAGTTGGAAAATGAAATGACGGACAATAATCAACGTGTACATTTTAGTGACCATATACAAGAATTTCCTAGTGAACAACATATAAAAAAAGAAATGGAGAGCAGACCCAATAGCCCATGCCCTCCTACACCGAAATCAGCATATAATTCTGATTATGACGATGTATAATTTAATCGTCTTTTTCATCATCCTTATTTTTTGGCTCAGGATCTTCTTCGAAGTATTCTACATATTCTTTCTTACTAAACTTATATTTTTTTCTCAGAGAAGTTTGGACCTTAGTCATAGTTTTGCCAATTTGTTCCATCCAATCATAAAGATCCATAAGCTTATCCCATTTGACTTCATCGCTGAGGTTCGCGTCGTCTAATGCTGCTAGATTGGCGTCGCAGTCTCGTAGGACGTCTGATAAGCTTGAAAGATTGAGGGTTTTAGCCATTATTTCGGGATTTAAATATATTTCGATTATTATATATTAGCAAAGAATTTTTATTGTTTTAAAAATATTTAAATGCCTCATCGTAGAATCATTAACGTTGAGATTCCAATGGGACCAAAAGGAAAGCGTGGTCGCCCACCTATTTCTATCAATAAAAAACTCCACAATTTAATGAAACAATCATTAATGAATCCTGAAGAAGATGAATCTCCAAAAATCAAAGAAAAAACAAAACCCAAGAAAAAACCGGTAGATTCTGATGATGAAGATCTTGAAGTCTCCAATGAGGTTATCACTCTATCAAAAGAAGAAAAGGCTAAGGATAACTCAGAAGTAGAAAACCAGATTGCAGAATTCATTAAACTACAAATTAGTGAAATGAAAGCTATTAATGAAAAATTAATAAAAGAAGTAGCCGAATATAAAGAACTAAGCCAAAAGGAGAAAGACAATTATATGAAAGAACTAAAGGGATTTACTGATGAGCAATGGAAAGAGATCAAGTCTCTAATGAAAAAAACAAAAGATGAACATGAGGAAGATGTAGTTAATACTAAAATTAATACAGCTAATGAGATTCGTTATAGTCTTGGTGGTAATATTATATAAGCTCAAATTCTTCATTGATAATCTGTTCTCCTCTTTTAATATTATTAATTTTTTTGTCTGGATGGAATCTACTAGCCATAGGGAAAGGTATACCATTCATACGATCATCTAGAAATCTCATAGAATGATATCCACATTTATGACTGGATCCATGTTGTTGTTGTATACGATTAATTTTGAATTTCATCATTATAGGAATCTTCATATTTTTGATTTTCTTTTTCATCCTTTTGACAAAATCATCGGTTGGTGGATCCCCCATTGGATCAAAATATTCAACACTTTGACCATCCATATAACAAGCACACCAATGACTTCCAGGTTCTGAAGCTTTATCTAGATTAATTATAAATCCCATTGGCAATTTATCAGGAAGTATATGAATTTGGTCACTACTAATTACTCCACCAAACTTTGGGTCTCCTTCAAAGAACTCTTCTATTTGATCATTGTATAGTGCTGGAAGTTCTCCAGTGAATTTAGGATCAAAGTCACCTGAACCACTTTGTAATCTATCAGGGTTAGGAATTACGCTGAATTTTGATGTTGGAAGTCTTCCATCATTAACCAATTCATTATATTTCTGCGGTGTCAATGCTCTAAGAATTCTTTTAGTCCTTTCTTCTGTATGATCTCCAGATTGAATATTAAAGTCTCCGCCAGGTGGGAAATTGCTCTTCACCTCATTTTTGTTTGAGGGATCGACTAAATATTTAGCAACATCAAAATATCTCGTTGTCCATACATCATCAGATTTTGGGCCATTCCAAAGTTCAAATTGCAAGAAATCGCCAAAATTGATATTCTTTTTCTCGAGATCTTTGTCTTTGATAACCTTTAATTCAAAATCATTTCTACGTGCCTCCTGTCTTCTTAATTCATTACTAGCTGGTAATCGATGAATATTATACCCTGGCGCGGGTCCCTCTGGTCCTTCGACAATGATAGGACCAATATCTATTTCTTTTTCATCTGAAGCACGTGGTACAGCTGGTGTACTGGTAGTACTACTAGGTCCAATTAATGCTTCTCTTTTATAATCTTCCGCATCTCTTCGAACATTTTCTATTGCTAATCTGACTCTTTTTTCTTCTAGTTCGTTTATGCGATCTTTAGCTTCTTGATCTCTTTGTAAAATATTGGCTGCCAATTGGCTAGCTGCCAATTGTTCAGACCTATATTTTTCTTCTTCATAATTCTTTCTTAATTGTTCCACTTCTTCAGGTGTCAAATTGACAGGAAGAGGCTTATTTTCTTCTCTGAATTCTTTGTAACGTTTATATAATGGTTTCTCTCCTGCACGCACATCAATATTGACACCAATAGGAATTTTGTATTCTTTTGGCTCGTATACTGCCATTAATTTCGCATCATTAACATACTTTTGTGCAGCTGCTAAACTACGAATTTCAGCAGGTAAATTTAAATATGCTTTTTCTCGTTTCTTGGTTTCTTTGTTAGTTTTCAGTAAGTAAAATTTATGTGCTTTGGCATCCCAATATACCCTTACAGGTCTCTCTTTTTTTGACATGTTGTTATATTTATGGTGAGTCTATATTAAACATTGTTATATTTTTCGGTAAAACCATCCCTTAATTCATCTTTAGCACCTGATCGACTTATATACAGAAACCCAAATGGTTTTTTGGTCGCGTCAGTATAATCTTTGAGAAATGTATCATAATCCATTGACAAATCTAACTTTTCGTACAAATCATAAACTTTTGGGACTGGAATACGGTCAAACATCAATGTATAATCTAATTGCGTAATAGTTTCAGGATGTAGATCAGTAAGACTTTGAGCACTCATAATTACCATAGATTTATGATGTCTATTATTCTTAGTTAATCTTGCAACTGCATTATCTCGCATTTTCTTACCTTGATCATCCATTACAATAATAAAACGTGGATAGTTATGATTCCATTTGATGACTTGTTTCTCGGATTCATCGACAAATTGATCAATAATATTAACTCCATCCTCATTGATCGATGTATATGCTACATATCTATCTTTGTCTAATAGTTTCAATATCTCAATCCATATTGGATCTTTATTAATAGTTGATACTATGAAAATGAACTTAGTTTTAGGACCTGCGCATCTAGCCAAAATATTAGCTATAACAGTTGTTTTACCTGAAAATTTCTTTGCCAGCAAAAATAAATTTGCGTATGGTTTTTCAAACCAGTCAGCTCCTAATATTGGCTCATCACTATCTTTTTCTATTGGTATAGGCGTAACTTTATGGCTACTTACTTTAACTTTCATAAGCTGTTTTGGCTCATCACTCATTTTTTTTCTGTAATTTATTGATGTATTTATCAACTTTACTATCAATAATTGACTGCATATAATAAGGATTAGATTTAAAAACGGCGAACGAAAAACTTATTTCAGTTCCATTTAAGTTTAATTCATCGCTTGCCTCATCTAATAACCAGAATCTACAACTACTAAAATCTTTCTTTGCCAATTTACGACTTGCAAATTCTGGTGCCTGTTCTATATATTGTATGTTGCTATAATCGCTTGTATTCGATATGATTGCACTGAATAGATTATTATTATCTATAATATCAGACAAAACTTGAATAGCGTTTGTCAACTGTAAATTAACTGTGTAGCTTCCTGTCAAACTATTAGCACTAAATTGATAAGTAGAAATATCAAATCCTAATATTTCCTCACATCTATTATCAGCAGTAAAATCAAATATAGGTTGCACACTTCCATTTCCAGATACATCAAACACGTATTTACCGGTAGTGAAATTAAATTCTGGCATACTATATGTATATGTGGTTCCAGATGTATTTAACGATGTAACTAATTGTGTTTGGAGAGTATATACATCATAATTACCAGGTGGAATAGTAACAGTATGTGAAGTTTTGCCTTCCGTAAGAGTAAAAGTATTATTGGCAGAACTGAAAAGATAATATGATTTCGCACAATAGAAGCTTAGTAGGCTGGCACTGTCATATATTGATGATTGTTGACCTACCTGCTTACTTAGATCAATAGTAAAATTACTGGAAGTTCCAGAATTTCGCGATCTACTGTTAACAAAAACAACGTCTTTGTAAAGAAAACTACTTGACATATTCTATTAGCATAAGTATATATATATATTAAAAAAAATATTTTAAGAACAATGTTAGGAATAAATGCTACATACCAAAATAGGCTTAATTTATCGCCAGGAAATTTTGACACATTAAGTTTGAGATCCGGTGCAGTAGCTGGATATATATTAGAATGTAAGAATACTTCAGGGCAAGGGCAATGGACTGATCCAACTTCGCTACCAGTTGTGACGTCTGCTACCGGTACTACAGATATGGTTTCAGTTAATGGATCTTATACCGTCGCTCAAACGGGCCCTTGTACCTTTGCTCTTCCACAAGCAATCGCAATAAACAGCAGCCCTACATTTGCAGCAATGACATCGACCGGTTTAATGACAACTTCTACGTTTAAAATGTCTACTGGGGCATCAAATGGGTATTTCATGGTTTCTGATGCAGTTGGTAATGGAACATGGCAGGCTTTAACGGGTATTGTGACGAGCGTTACCGGAACAGCAAACCAAATTTCTTGTAATGGTAGTTTTACAATTGCCCAAAATGGTGCAGTTACAATAGCATTACCACAGAACATAGCAACAACCAGTAGTCCTACATTTGCAGGTTGTTCCTTAAATGGAAATCTTCTAATGAATTCATTTAATATCAATAGTGCAAACTCAATTACAGGAACATTCATGACAATTACAAGCACTGCTAGTTTAGGAAGTTTGACAATGTTATCGGCTGGTATTAACATGGCTGGTTTTAATATAACAGGTGCAGGAATTATTCAAGGAACAACCTTACAAGGAACAATTGGAGCATCGAGCGCTTCACAACCAAACTTGACAACATTGGCCGGTGTAAATTCCATAAACACAGTTGGCAATACAGTGACAATTAGCGGTGCAGCTCTTACGTCCACAATTCTAAATAGTTATTTAGCTACAATGGATCAAGCATTAAGCACTACATCAAACCCTACATTTGGAACTGTAACAGCTGCACTTACCGGCCATGCAAGTTTAGATTTAGCACTTACAGGGGGTACAATGTCAGGAGCGATTGCAATGGGATCAAATAATATTTCAGGTATCGCAACAGCATCCGGAGCCACAGCCAGTTTTACAACATTAACAGGGACTTTAAGCACTGCAGCACAACCAAATATAACAAGTATTGGAAGCTTAACCGGTTTGCGAGTAAATGGATTTGTTGGAATTAATCAAGCCGGTTCTATACCATATTATTTAGGCATCACTATTGATAATACAAATTATGGAGGCTTAAGTATTTCAGGGACATCTACAGATAATACTGCAGCAAGCCATTACGGTGCTTATATAGGTCCTGGATATAAACCGACGAATACTAATAGTAATTATTATACATGTTTGCAACTTGCTCCTGTTTTCGCTAGCTCTGCATCTCAAACATTATCAGGACCGTGCACATCATTATATATTAGTGATTTCTTTACAGGAAACGCAGGAACTATTTTAGGAGCTTACGGAATATTTTATGATGGAGGTGGTCCACTAGGCGGATCAATTACAAACCATTACGGCGGTTACTTTAGTATACCAGCCGCGGGAACTAACAAATTTGCTCTGTTTGCTGGAAATATAGCTGTCGGTTCTGCTGTGGTTCCACCAACTAATGGTATTTATTCACTCGGTTCCGTATTAGTTGGCGCTGGATCAACTTCAGTAAATGGATTGGGTTATAATGCAGATAATACAATTGGTTTAAATTTTGCTGCCGGCACTATGAATTTATGTGTTGCTGGAGCTAATCAATTGAGCATCACGTCGGGTAGCGTTGCTGTTCAAAATAGCACAACATTATCGACTAGTAAAACGGCGATTACTGGTGATACCGCACATCTATTAATGAGAGCTAGTAACACTAATCGTTGGGGTATTGGTATGCAAGGAACTGAATCGTCTGGAAACGCAGGGTCTAATTTCGTAATATTTAATTATACAGATGCTGCGGCATTCTTATCCGATGCATTAGTCATTAGAAGATCTGATAATAGAATGACTATCTCAGGTCCTGTTAGTCTTACATCTTATACGAATAATACTAACGGTAATTTAACTGCTGGATCTTACACACCAACCATCGCAAATGTGTCAAATGTAAACGTTGCCAACAGCACGGCAGGACCACATTTTTACCAGAGAATCGGTGACCGTGTTCATATCGATGGTTATTGTACAATTGGATCTAGTGGGGCAGGATTAACAACATTCACGTTTACGATTACCATTCCGACTGGTGGCAATTTCTCAGGAACTACTGACGCCGTAGGTCAAGGAGTTGTTTATGAAATTACATCTGCAACTAATAGATCGACTTGTAATGTTGGGTCAACAAATGCTGCACAAAGATTAAATATTAGCGTTACTACATTCAGTATCGCCCCAGCAACTACAGCTAACATCATTTTCGTAGGGTATAGCGTTACTTATCGAGTTAGGTAAATGGAAGCTCTCTCGTTCGAAGCAAGCTTCTCACTTCGTCGCTTTTTATTTTAATAATATATTTTTTTCTTTACTCTAGTATACGTTTGCTAGGAAACACGCAGCGTCAATGAGCACTACTTTTTACGAAATTAAGGAATCGAGCATTCCAATTAATAGATTTACGATGTCAGTAACATCTATAACATTTGGCGAGAGTGCAAATATAAAAGTTGAGTTATTTAATGATGCTGGCTTTGTTACAACTAAATATCTCGTGATGGTCGGGCAAGACTATGCGGATTGGACGAATGATTTGCCATATTTAACAAATTGGGTATGTACTCAACTGGGTTTCAATCTTCCATAATTCTAAAATAATATTAATGCTTTTACAAGGGTGGGGAGCAGAATTAATTTCTTTACGGATATCATTTATTTTTTCGACCAATAATATAGTGTTTAACAATTAATAAAATGTCGGCTATAGCTCCAAAAGTTATTAGTAAAGAAGCTTCAGAATTGGATTTCGATTATAAAACCTATAACGCCCCAATTTATAGATTTAATCAAGTCACTCAAACATCTTCAGGTGGAAGCGCGTTAACATTGACAACATCAAATGTACAAAGTATTTTTACGATTAGCCCAGGACCCATTAATCTTAGCAGAACATATATCACCTTAGATTTGCTAGTTCCTGCGAATGGTGTGGATCAATATACTCAAGTTATGGATGATTGTTTACCTTTAGATAGTATTCAATTAAAGCCTGCTGTTGGTCAACTATTGATTGATTTGCAAAATGCTCAACCATACACCAAAGTATGTCAAATGTTGAGCTTATCTATGAAAGAATATATGGGTCGTGGTCCCGTTTATGGTGATACTGCAATGGGAGCAGCATATCCCATTTCACAATGTAGTGGTTGCAATCCTTCATGGCATCCCCAGGCTGCTGCTCGTGTTACACAACAATTTGTTAGCGCTACGCCTACAAGTTTTCCGAACGATGCTGGTATTGTAGATTTAACCGCTACTCCTGCCGATGCTGATCAGAAAGCTTATATTGCGGATGTTCTTAATGCCAGTCATTTAAGTGGTTCTGATGTTGAGCCATTTGGACCACAACATTGGGTTGTTTCTGGTGCCAACGCTGCCATGACTGTTCGTTTCCGTATTCCTCTTGGCGTTTATTATGGAACTTTGCTAGCAGTTGATAAGTCCATTGATTTCGGTCAAAATCTCCAGTTAACATTAAATTGGAAACCATTATCACAATGGGGATTTTCTGGTAACGTTGCCAATTTGGCTACTAATGCAGCGGCAAACCTTACATTTACTAGTCTTACCAATTATTATTTGTATGTTGCCAAAGATGTGAGTCGTCACAGTCAATATATCAGTGCATTAGTAGCACCAGGTGGTAAAGGTTTAAGACTTATTGTTCCATATCTCCATTATACTACTTCAAATAGCTCAACTGCTGGAGCTGGTCAAATTTGTGACGTGCAATTGACTAATGCAAATGGTGAATTTGTGAAGCGCGTGATTACGATCCCATGCAATAACGATAACACCAGAAAACTAACCGCCAATAATTTCAATGTTAATAGCATCAAGTGGAGTCAAGTCCAATCATCTTTGAATGATCAGGTTCTTCAGGATCAACCACTTGTCGTTTCTAATAGCGATGTGTGGAATTACGCCAAACATTTACTCCGCGATTGCCCTCAAGGTATGTCACAACGAACATTTGATCAAAATGCTCTTTGGATTGATAATTTTAGCGATTGCGATAGCTCTGCCGAATTCCGTGAAAATGATACTAAGCTCAGTGGATTGCCAATTTTCGCAAATAATCAAAAATATACCGCTAAATTTACTACAGTTAAAGCCAACGGTCTTACATTTTATCAATATATTGTTTATGCAAGAGTTCTTGTTATTAAGAATGGTTCTATAATGTATGCATCTCCTGGAGAGACGCTATAAAAAAATAGATATGCTTAAAATAAACTTAATTAATATATACTTGTTATTTTTTTGCTATAATATAAGATGCAGACTAATTATAAAGATCATCAGTATATAAGCAAACCATATGCAAATTCCATAAGTATCCAATTAGATAGTTTGGAACCTATTAATAAATTTAGGGTAAGTTTGGCATTTCAAAACGCTCAATTTGTCCAATCCTATGTAGGATTATTAGTTTATGGCAATATGGTTAATGGATATCTAGGATCAATAGGTAGTAATACCCTTGGACTAGCTGGTGCTAATGTTTTCGTTAATGATTCCTTAGTTCCCGCAGATGGTAGAATATTTCAATTTCCCACAAAAGTAAGATTGGAAGGAACATACAATATTACATTCTCATATTTAGATGGAACGCAACCAGTCGATGGCAATATCATTGGAACAGTTGTTATTTTAGTGGAATATTACAATTAATATTTATGTAAGTATATGCAATTTCATTAAAATGTCTGATCAATCAGTCAATGATTATAAGCTACAACAACATTTTGATTATGTATTTAGTACCGCAGACAGAGCAAAAGTGATTGCCGGTAATAGTGTTATTATTAATCCTACAATATCATTTCCAGTTAAAAAGGTAAAATTTGGATGGTCTTATGTGATTAGTGCAAATAATATTGTAAACTACGTTATTACTAGTAATTTAGTAAATGGTGATGTTGTCGGAAATTTGGCTAAATACAGCTATACAGATGCCGGCGGTGATATATGGTCATCTGATAGTTTTAAAGAAAGCCAGACATTTAGTTTTGTGTTTAAAGATCCTAAATTAATTGGAGGTGGTATCACATTCAATTTTCAAGAATTAGTTAGTGCAACCGTTGCAAGCGCGAGACTAGTTTTACATATGGAATGTTTGGCATAATATTTTGGTAATTATTATAATAGTTTTTTTTATGTAAGTTAATATACATTGCGTTATAAACATGTCTGGCAAAAAAGTTATGAGAAAAAAAGTTGGGGGTATTCCAATTTCTGCAATCGCAAAATTGGCTCCATTATTCTTTGGTGGAAAAAAGAGAACTACAAAGCCAAAGAAATCTCATCGTAAAGTTGGTGGTGGTTTAGGTGAAATTCTTGGAAATATCGGTAGTGGTCTTGGAACTGGTGTAGGTTCTGGTGTTCGTAATATCTTCAGTAGTTTATTTGGGGGCAAGCGCAGAGTTGGACGCCCACGAAAGACTAAACGTAAAGTTGGACGTGGCATTTTGTCAGACTTAAGTGAATTGGCTAAAGATACTAAGATTATTAGTAAAGGAATTCAGAAATTTGGTAATCCTTTGGGTCTTGCTGGAGCTGCTGGCGCCTTAGGATATGGAAAAAAGAAACCCCGTTCTCGTCGTAGAGTTGGAGGTATGAGTATGTCATTAATGCCAGCTCACACTATGCCATATCATTATGTTGGCGGTGCCGGTGGAATTATCTGAAGAAGATTGGCTAGACCATCTCTTACTTCGTTAGGAATTCCATTTTCATAGAATCTTTCATATACTTGTCTTCTATTGACGAATACTTTTAATGTATCGTTGTTTCCATTATCAAATTCTTTTTCTTTTTTCATAATTCCATCCACTAAATTACCAGCAAACTGCTGTGCAATTTCTGCAATATCTTGGTTAACTTCAGATATCCATGTATATTTTATCTTTTTATTCTCATGGTCTAATTCTATATCCGCAACGTATAATTTTTTCTGATATTCTAATAGTAAATAATTTCCTTTTGGTAAAGTTTTTAAAGTTGCTTTTGCATTTTTAGCTTTGTCTTCTGGAGGTGCATGCCTTTCTTCCAATTTTTTCTGAAGTCTTTCTCTGGTAGCCATTCTTTTTTTTCTCTTAATTACTCTTATTATTCCACTCTTATTATACTATCTTCCATATATATTTATAAAATAATATTAATTATTTATGAACGATATACTTTTGTCAAACATATGTGTATAATATATTTTCTATGTATATTAAAAAGTTTTTCTATACGTATACAACTTTTTTTTATATACCAAAGTTATACACTTATATAATATACATATACATTTGAAATTGATATATGCATATATATTTATAAAATAATATTAATTATTTATGAACGATATACTTTTGTCAAACATATGTGTATAATATATTTTCTATGTATATTAAAAAGTTTTTCTATACGTATAACAACTTTTTATATATACCAAAGTTATACATTTATATAATATACATATATACATATACATTTGAAATTGATATATTCATATATACCTTTATTCAAATATCTTACTTGCCTCCGGCGGCCGGCGACCTGAAAAATGTGTTGCCGCGGCTTCTTTTTTTATGTTTGTTGAGGTAAATATCTTACTTGCCTCCGGCGGCCGGCGACCTGAAAAATGTGTTGCCGCGGCTTCTTTTTTTATGTTTGTTGAGGTAAATATCTTACTTGCCTCCGGCGGCCGGCGACCTGAAAAATGTGTTGCCGCGGCTTCTTTTTTTATGTTTGTTGAGGTAAATATCTTAATAAATGCATTTTTATGAGGTAAATATCGCGAATTTTAGTGTTCATCGAGGTAAATAACATAAAAAATGATGATCGGAGCGCTTCATTTTTTGGGGCTCTTGCGCTGGGGCGATCCCTATATACTTTTTGGGGAAACTTTTATTAGAACGGAAAGTTCCGAGAAAAAAACTATGATAATATCATAACTTTCGGGAACCCGGAAAATCTTATACAAATTTTAGTTTTCGCGGACATGACCGCCATCCGCTCACTTTTTTACTCCTCTTATTTACCTCATCTTTTTATGTTTTTCCTCATATCTTCCTCAACATTTTATGTTTTTGGTGTTTTTTGCCTCAACTTTTTGTGTTTTTGTGGGTTTTTGCCTCGGGGTTTTCATGTGCGCGAGTGTCATTTTTTATTAGCGACAGATTAGAAAAATAATTTCACATACATTTTCTATGTAGTCAATGATTTTATAGACTTATATTTTTTATTTTTTTTAAGCAAAAATTTTATAAAAAACTATTATAT
>JBILMC010000153.1:0-3796 GCA_044375755.1 Chitinophagaceae bacterium | reverse complement strand
AGACAGGTTGCACAATTAGTTACGATGACTTCTATTTTCAAGGCTGCTTGGGCAGGTGCACCCGTTGCCAACATGACCAGTGCATATGGGGGAATACGATGGGAGAGTGGCGTTAATCGTCAATTTCAATATGAAATGACACAAAGTAGAATTGGAGCCACTTTGTGGCAGCGACGAGATCTTTATCTGGAAAATTCACCATTGTTTAAAGTGCCACAAATTAAAACGCCATTAGTGATAATGGCTAATGATGCAGATGGAGCTGTTCCTTGGTATCAGGGGATTGAATTATTTACGGCAATGCGTCGTTTAGGAAAAAAAGTATGGATGTTAAATTATAATGGAGAAGCGCATAATCTGCGTGAAAGAAAAAATCAAAAAGATATCTCCATTCGGCAGCAACAGTATTTCGATTGGCTGCTGAAAGGAGAACGTCCTGCTCGTTGGATTACTGATGGAGTACCAGCAGTAAACAAAGGAAAAGACTGGGGCTTAGATCTTGTAGATTAAAGTGGACGTTCTGGGTCAAAATTCTCTAGTTCCTTTGCTACTGCTGTGAGGAAAGTAGCACCCAGGCTTCCATCTACAATTCTATGATCGTAGCTCATACTTAAATACATCATGTGACGGATGGCAATACTGTCTCCTGCGGGTGTTTCTATCACTACAGGTCGTTTTTTTATGGCACCCACAGCTAATATGGCTACTTGTGGTTGATTGATAATGGGCGTTCCCATCAAAGATCCGAAAGTTCCTACATTGGTTAAAGTAAATGTTCCATTTTGCGTGTCGTCAGGTCTTAATTTTCCCTGGCGGGCCGAATCTGCTAATTGGGTAACCTGTTTGGCTAAGCCAACCATATTAAATTGATCTGCATTTCTAATTACAGGCACAATTAAATTCCCAGAGGGAAGGGCAGTTGCCATACCAATATTGATATCTTTTTTTATCACAATATTGTTGCCATCAAGAGAACAATTGATTAAAGGGAATTTTTTAATACAACGAACAATGGCTTCAATGAAAAGTGGGGTATATGTGATTTTAGTCCCTTCTCTTTTTTCAAAATCCTTTTTTACCTTCTCTCTCCAGAGAACCAAATTGGTGACATCGGCCTCTGTAAAACTGGTCACATGCGGACTGGTTTGTTTACTTCTGACCATATGGTCAGCAATCAACCTCCTCATTCTGTCCATCTCTATAATCTCTACATTGCCAGTGTAGCTTACAGGCAATGAGTGATTCACTTGTGTTTCTGGTTGAATCTTTTGAACCGGTACAATTATTTCTTGCAATGGCTGACCGCTTGGCTGTTTGCGGGTACTTACATAGTGAAGAATATCTTTTTTAGTAACACGCCCTTCATTTCCTGTGCCTGGTATGTTTTCCAGTTCGCTCATGCTAATTCCTTCGCTTGCTGCAATATTCAACACAAGAGGGGAATAAAACCGAGTGGATCCAATATTGATTGGCTTGGTCTCATGATGAGTAACGGAGGAGGTAATTTCTTTAGCAGTTTCTGCTTTTACAGTTTGAACTGTTGAAGCGGCAGGAGGGGTGGTAGGAGAGGAAGTGGAAGCGGCTTCTGTACGAATACGGGCAATGACCGTTCCAATCGGGACAATGTCATTTACGTTGAAAAGAATTTCATCAATGATACCTGCGGCAGTACTGGGTACTTCACTATCAACCTTATCAGTCGCAATTTCAAGGACTGTTTCGTCAAGCGCCACCGCATCACCTGGTTTTTTAAGCCATTTTAAAATTGTGGCTTCCATGATACTCTCACCAAGTTTTGGCATCACCAGTTCAACTATCGCCATATAATGAATTTAAAAGCAGCAATCAGAGTGCAAATCTACAATATTGTACTCAATCCATGGAGTCCTTTAAAAGGAATAGGCGTAGTAAGTTCAAAGCACTTAAGGCGGTCTGCTTTGTATTTCTGGATCTGTCAAACCCCCACTTGTATTGCTTTGTTTCAACTCTTTCTTTGTTGCCAACTGCTATCCAAACTGTGCCGATAGGTTTTTCAGGGGTGCCTCCGTCGGGTCCCATAATTCCGGAAACCGCAATGGCATACGTGCAGCCTAGCGATGTAAGAATTCCTTTTACCATTTCCTTGACAACTTGCTCACTCACCGCTCCAAATTGATTCAGGGTGGAGGGGTTTACTCCAAGCAATTTTTGTTTCGCTTCGTTGGAATAGCTAACTACACTTCCTTCAAAATAGCGGGAGGCTCCGGGTATAGTACTGATTAAACTAGCAATGAGGCCACCTGTGCAACTCTCTGCTGTACCAACTGTGGCATTTCTTTCAAGCAGTAACTTGCCGATATAGGATTCTAACTCTTCATTTGTGTCAATGGCAAGATGTTCTGCAACTTCTTTTTTTAGTAATGCTACCTGGTGTTCTACTTTTGAAATAAGCTCTTCTCTGTTGTCTCCGATTGCAGTAAGCCTTAGTTTAACCATTCCGTATTGAGGCAAATAGGCTAAAGAAATAAAAGGTGGGAGATTTTTTTCAAAATTGATAAGTTGTTCAGCAAGTACTGACTCACCTACTCCGATTGTTTGTAGTGTATGGTGTAAAATGACGGGAGTGGAAAGCTCTTTTTGCAAAAGTGGCAGAACAGAGCTTTTCATGATATCTTTCATCTCTTGTGGAACCCCGGGAAGTGAAATATAAATCACATTGTTTTTCTTAAAGAGCATTCCAGGTGCTGTACCCACTGGGTTCGGTAAAACAGTACAATTATCAGGAATATCGGCCTGTTTTTGATTACGCTCTAACAGTCCACCAGGTCTTTTATAAACTTCGTTAAAAAGGTATTGAATATGTGCAAGTGTGGCAGGGTCCCTTTTTAAGTTCCCTCCAAAATATTCACATAAAAAAGGCTTTGTAATATCATCTGCAGTGGGGCCAAGTCCTCCTGTTAAAATTATAACCTGAGCATAGCTAGATTCTTGGTCAAGTGCAAATCGAATTTCGTCAGCGCGATCTCCTACTGCGATCCTGCGTAAAACTAAAATACCAATTCCGTTAAGTTGTTGGGCTATAAATGCACTGTTCGTGTCAATGGTTTGCCCTATTAGTAGCTCATCTCCAATTGTAATTATGGACGCATAAACTTTATTCATGCTTACTAATTTCCCAGCATTCTATCCATGCTTACTTTTCCAGGACCTGTGAAAAGGAGTACTAAATAGCCGGCCAAGTAAAGAGCAGCATGCTCTCCTTCTCCAAAAATATCACTATGGTGAATCATAAATAATGCAACTGCCATGGTAACGATGAGGGGAATAACCACGAGTCTTGTCATTAATCCCGCAATGAGCAAAACGGCGCAAAAAAATTCAGCAAAAATGACAAGTGCTAACGATGCGGTACTTCCGACATGAAAAGGGTCGGGAAAGTCTTTTACGACTGTCATAAACTTGATCAGTTTATTAAAGCCATGCGGAATAATCAGGCCACCCATGGCGAGCCGTAAAAGTAAAAGAGCAAATGAAATACCATTCTCTGTATACCTTGTACTAAATAATTTTTTCATATCCAGCAGTTTTACTCCACTAACATAAGATTTTTTTGTTAAAGCCATCCTAATTACTCACTTATCCACATCTGTTTGCAACCATTGCTTGGGAGAGGCGAAAATATTTGCAATATTCGCCCGTTATAGGAACTAGATTATGCGGCTACCTCTGCTTATTTCATTTATTCTTTTTAGTCATTACACGTTGCTTGGTCAACGCACTCGGCAATCTACCGAACAGGGCTTACCCTTACAAAGTT
>JBILMC010000152.1:0-3798 GCA_044375755.1 Chitinophagaceae bacterium | reverse complement strand
AATCATACACTAATAAACCCACCCCCATGAGCATTCAAATTGGACAAACCGCACCCGATTTTACGCTGTTTGATTCAGACAAAAATCCTGTACAGCTTTCTTCTCTGAAAGGACACAACGTTCTATTACTTTTCTTTCCCCAATCATTCACAGGGGTTTGCACAAAGGAACTTTGCTCCGTGAGAGATAATATCGCCCTTTACAATGGTGCTAATGCAAAAGTTTTGGGCATTTCTGTTGACTCCGTGTTCACTCTTGCCAAATTCAAAGAAGAACAACAATTAAATTTTCCATTGTTGAGTGACTTTAATAAAACAGTTTCTACACTTTATGAAACCATTTATACAGAATGGATCTTTGATATGAAAGGAGTTTCAAAACGCTCTGCTTTTTTGATTGACAAGAATGGACAGGTTCAATACGAAGAGGTGCTTGAGAACCCAGGAGAAGTGCCAAATTTTGAAAAAATAAACGCAAAGCTTCAGGAATTGGCCTGATTAAACGCCTTCTAACAAAGCCTCAGAATCTCTGGTTCTGAGGCTTTTGCATTTTATTATAGACTTTTTTTGAATTATCTGTTATATTTGGATGGATGAAAAAACTTGGTGTCATAGGAGTTTTATTACTGGGGTTGGCCTTTACCGCAGCTGCGCAACAATCGCCAGCGTCCCCCATAGCCTCTCCAATTGAGCCTATTGAAAAGTTGATGAGGCTTTACCCCAATCCAGCAGTTAGCTATATCACTTTTGAGTTTAAATCTGCTTTCAAAAGAGGATTAAGCCTACAGATTTATAATGGAATATTGGGAAAGAAAATGGTTGACACCCGTCTCAACATTGAAAAAATCACACTTTCTTTAAATGAGTTTTCTCGCGGTATCTACGTCTACCACTTAGTAGAAACTTCCGGAAAGATTATAGAATCAGGAAAGTTCCAGGTTACCAAATAGTTTTAAAGTACCTGCACAATCAGAAATTTCAAGTACTGGGTATTCTCCATTTCCCAAATCACAGGATGATCCGATGATTGCGTTTGAAAACAAACCTGTCTGATTTTTCTTCGCGCATCTTTTGCAGCCATCGCTATAATTTCTAGAAATAATTCAGGGTGTACCAAATTGGTGCAGGAAGAGGTCACTAAAAAACCACCGGGCTTTACCAATTTCATCCCTCGTAGATTGATTTCTTTATAGCCCGTGATTGCTTTTTGAATGGTGGCGCGACTTTTTGTAAAAGCAGGAGGGTCTAACATCACAACATCATATTGCCTTCCTTCTTTCACCCATTGCTTTAATACATCGAATGCATTTGCCTCTTCAAATTGGCATCGGTCTTGCAACCCATTCAAACGTGCATTTTCATTGGCTTGCTCTACAGCCAATTTGGAAATATCTAAGCCCAATACTGATTTTGCACCATAGTGCGCAGCGTGAATTTCAAATGTACCAGTGTAGGTAAAAGCACCCAATACCGTTGCATCCTTGACAATATGTTGAATGGCCCTGCGATTATCTTGCTGATCCAGAAAATAACCGGTCTTTTGTCCATTCGCTAGATCTACATGAAACTGTAATCCATTTTCCTGAATGATAATACGCGTTTCAAAAGGCTCAGACAAAAATCCCTTTTGCTGCGGAAGTCCCTCTAACTCACGAACGGGAACATCATTGCGTTCATAAATTCCTTTTGGGCTAAATACTTCTTGCAGGGCCACAACCAGCGCTGGTTTCCAACGATCAATGCCTAAAGCCAATGTCTGAATAACAAAATAATCGTTGAATTTGTCAATGATAAGCTGCGGCAATCCATCCGCTTCTCCAAAAACAAGCCTGCAGTTTTCGGTGTATCCTGTATGTTTTCTATACTCCCAACAAGCCTTTATTTTTCGAAGAAAAAATTCAGCATCAATTTGCTCCTCGAGGTTACGTGTCAAAATCCGCACAGGTATTTGCGACTGCGGGTTAAAATATCCTCGTCCCACAAATTTTTTATCATGCGTCACCACTTCAACAATCGCTGCAGGTTGAGGCTCTCCCTCTATTGTTTCAATCTCATTAGAAAATACCCAAGGATGTCCGTTCAATACCCGGGGAGCAATTTTTCTTTTTAAAATAATTCTTTCCATGGAAAGACGAAGATAACCTTTCAAAACAGACAGAAAGGCGCTTTTAGGCTTTATCCAGGGTCATTTTGTCCCTTAAAATGGCATTGAGACCTTTTGATAAGCCTTGGCAATAAAATTGCCAATGTTACCTTTGCAATCAATTTAGATCTGACTATGGAAGCTCAAGAAAACAAGAACAATGAAATGGACCTGAACACAGATGAGAGTGTTGCAGGCACCAGCCATCTGGATGAAAAAATGACCGAGGAGACGGAACTAGAAAAATTACAAGCTGAGTTAGAGGCATACAAAGACAAATACATCCGTGCCGTTGCGGAGTTCGACAACTTCAAACGTCGCAATGCTAAAGAACGCATTGAACTTATGCAAACAGCAGGAAAAGATATTATCACCGAGTTATTAGAAGTTTTGGACGATTGTGATCGTGCGCAACAAACATTAGAAAAATCCAGTCATGCCAGCAGCTCCGAATGGGAAGGGGTAAAACTGGTATTTGGAAAACTCAGAAATAAGTTGCAAAGCCGTGGGGTAAAGGCCATGGAGGTAATTCATCAACCCTTTGATGCTGATCTGCACGAAGCTATTACAGAAATTCCTGCTCCTACTGAAGAGTTGAAGGGAAAAATTATTGATGAAGTGGTAAAGGGATATTTGTTGAATGAAAAAGTAATCCGTCATCCTAAAGTGGTGGTTGGAAAATAATCTATGAGCAAAAGAGATTTTTACGAAATATTAGGCGTCAGCAAATCAGCTTCTGCAGACGAAATCAAGAAAGCGTACCGAAAAGTAGCCATGCAATATCACCCCGACAGAAATCCAGGTGATAAAACAGCTGAAGAAAAATTCAAAGAAGCTGCCGAAGCCTATGAAGTGCTGAGCGATGCTGATAAAAAAGCACAGTATGACCGATTTGGCCACGCAGGGGTTGGTGGCGCAGGCAACAGAGGATATGGAGGGGGAATGAACATGGAAGACATCTTCAGTCAATTTGGAGATATTTTCGGAGATGATCTTTTTGGTGGCTTTTTTGGCGGTGGGCAAAGGGGTGGTGGACGAAGCCGCTCCAGAGGTGTTCGCGGAAGTAATCTCCGTATCAAATTAAAGTTGAACTATGAAGAAATTGCCAAGGGGGTCAGTAAAAACATCAAGGTAAAAAAATATGTGCCCTGTACTACTTGCGGTGGCGGTGGTGCAAAAGATAAAGGAAGCACACAAACCTGTACTGGATGTAATGGAAGTGGTCAGGTCAGAAGAGTGCAAAACACTTTTTTGGGACAGATGCAAACTGTAACTACTTGTCCCACTTGCAATGGAGAAGGAACAACCATTACTGCCAAATGTACCAGCTGTAAGGGAGAAGGAAGAGCCTACGCAGAAGAAACCGTAAGCATTGATATTCCTGCAGGGGTTCAAGAAGGCATGCAGCTGAATGTAACAGGGAAGGGAAATGCCGGAGAAAGAGGAGGCACACCAGGAGATCTAATTATTTTAATTGAAGAAGAACCACATAAGGAGCTTCACCGCGAAGGACTAAATGTTGCCTTTGAATTACATCTATCCTTTACCGATGCGGTATTTGGTACACAAGTAGAAGTACCCACTATTGACGGAAAAGCAAAAATAAAAATACCAGCTGGGACACAAAGTGGTAAAATATTTAGATTGAAAGGAAAA
>JBILMC010000092.1:0-5510 GCA_044375755.1 Chitinophagaceae bacterium | reverse complement strand
TAATGTTACCGGCATTGTGGCAGCGGGTTGGATTTTACCCGTTGAGGTTTTAATGAAATCTGCTCCGGCATGCATGGCAATATCACTTGCTTTTCTGATTTGTTCGAGTGTACCAAGCTCGCCTGTCTCTAGAATCACTTTTAAGCGGGCCTTTCCGCAAGCCTCTTTGATACTTGCTATTTCATCAAAAATAAAATTGTATTCACCGCTATGGAACTTACCTCTGCTGATAACCATGTCAATTTCATCTGCCCCTTGTTCAAGAGCCAGTCGCGTATCTGCCAATTTGATTCGCAACGAAGATTGTCCACTTGGAAAAGCAGTGGCTACAGAAGCCACTTTGATATCACTGCCTTTTAGTGCTGTTTTTGCAATGCCAACCATAGATGGGTAAACACAAATAGCTGCAACAGTAGGTAAATCAGGAATTTGGTGATGTAATTGCTTAGCTTTTGTACAAAGTTGAGTGACTTTTCCTGGGGTATCTTTTCCTTCTAGTGTAGTCAGATCAATCATGCTCAACACCATTCTAAGGCCTTGTTTTTTACTAGGACCTTTGATACTTCTTTTGGTAAATTTTGCTGCACGCTCCTCTGTACCAGTTTGATCAATAGGGGGATGGCTTAAAATAGTAGTGCTAAATAAGTGTTTTTTACCAGCCATCAATTAAATGCCTTTGGTTAGTTAAAAGTAAAACTTATTCGCTATCATTGCTGTCCGTATTTTTTTCCATCTAAAACTTTGGCTATGCGATTGAACAAACTATTCGCGTCGATAATGCTTCTGGTAATGAGCAAGGGTTTTTTATTTGCCCAATCTACTTTTCCAGAAAATGGAGTGGCCGATCCCAGGTCTGGCTACTTTGCATTTACACACGCTACTATTGCAAAGGATTATGCAACCCTTTTAACAGATGCTACTTTGGTAATCCGGGATGGACGAATTGTTGCAGTGGGAAGTGGGTTGTCTGTTCCGCAAGGCGCTGTTGAAATAGATTGTCGTGGCAAATTCATTTATCCGTCCTTTATTGACTTGTATGCGGATTATGGAATTCCTTCCTCACAGCAACGTCAGGCTGGACAGCCATTTGATTTCTTCAGATCTTCACAGCTAGAAACAAGTTTAAAGGGTCCCTATGGCTGGAATCAATCTATTCGCAGTGAACAGCAAGCGCATACTGTATTTACCTCGGATGAAAATAAAGCAAAAACACTTCGTGAGCTAGGATTTGGATCGGTGCTAAGTCATGTAAGAGATGGGATTGCCAGAGGTACTGGCACCTTGGTAACACTAGCCAATGAAAAAGAAAATCTACTCATCATTAAAGATCGCGCCTCTGCTCACTACTCCTTTAATAAAGGAAGTTCCTCGCAGAGCTATCCCAACTCAATGATGGGAATGATTGCGCTACTTCGTCAGACCTATTTGGATGCGAATTGGTATAAAAACCAGCCACAAGAAGAAGGATATAATCTGACATTAAAAACCTGGAATGAAAACCAAGGGCTGCCCCAAATTTTTGAAGCCAATGATAAATGGAATGATTTGCGTGCAGACAGAATTGGAGATGAGTTTGGCATTCAATATATAATCAAAGGAGGCCAGACGGAGTACCAACGTATCAATGAAATGAAAGGTACTAACGCTTCATTTATTTTACCTCTCAATTTCCCCTTGGCGCAGGATGTGGAAGATCCTTCAGATGCAAGATTTGTAGCGCTGAATGATATGAAACATTGGGAATTGGCTCCCACACAACCTGCTGCTTTTGAAAAGGCAGGAATACCTTTTTGCTTAACAACCTCCGATTTAAGTAGTGTCAGCCAGTTTGGTCGCAATCTTCAAAAAGCAAGAGAATACGGACTCTCTGACAACAAAGCGTTAGAGGCCTTAACAAAAACTCCTGCAGAAATGCTGGGGGTGTATGATAAGCTAGGCAGCTTAGATAAAGGAAAGCTGGCTAACTTTTTAGTAATGAACGGACCTCTTTTTCAAGATAAGACAGTCCTTCTTCAAAACTGGATTCAGGGAATTAAATACACGATAAAAGAAGATGCAGGAAATGTAGCGGGTACTTATCAATTAATTGTTTCTGCTCCAGCTGGTAAAGAGACATTCACATTAGAAGTTAAGTCAGCAGGTTCGGCAACTCTTTTTGCAAAGGATACGTTGCTGTCTCGTTTCAGCTTTGATGGCAAACAAGTGAAGATCAATTATGCACCTGCTTCTGTTCGTCAGCGTCCTGTTGCAGATTCTTCCAGAAGAGGTATGGCAGGTCGTTTTCCTGGCATGGCGGAGCAGTCTTTACCTCTAACTGCTACGCGTCTCAGTGGTATATCCAATGGAAGCGAGTGGAATGGTGTGGGTACTGATTCATTGGGTAATCCATTAACATGGACGGCTTCATTAGTCAAGCAAACCCCTCCAACTCTTGACACGGCGCGTAAAAAAGATATTCCGGCTTTAGGCAAAGTGACGTATCCATTTTTACCCTTTGGTTGGGAAGATGGGCAACAGCCAAAATCCGAAACAATTCTCATTCGTAATGCAACTGTTTGGACAAACGAACAGCAAGGTGTATTGAAAAATACAGATGTGCTTTTACGTGATGGAAAAATTGCAGCCGTTGGTCAAGCATTGGTTGCTGCCGATGCGCGTGTGATAGATGGAACCGGCAAGCATGTTACTGCAGGAATAATTGACGAGCACTCACATATTGCTGCCGCATCAATCAATGAAGGGGGACAATCTGTTACTTCTGAAGTGAGAATCAGTGATAACTTAAACCCTGACGACATCAATATTTATCGTCAATTAAGTGGCGGAGTTACGACTTCACATATTTTGCATGGATCAGCAAATGTGATTGGTGGACAAACGCAGCTGATCAAAATGAGATGGGGCGCTAACGATGAAGGATTAAAGTTTCGCAACTGGGCTGGGCAGATCAAATTTGCGCTCGGTGAGAATGTAAAACGTTCGTCTTCTCCCAATGGTAATAATCGTTACCCCGATACACGTATGGGTGTAGAACAAGTATTGATTGACGCTTTCACACGTGCAAAGGATTATCAAAAGCAGTGGCAGGAGTATGAAACTGCACGCAAGGCTTATGAGTTGAACAAGAATAAGAAAACAGGAACACCTCCTGTTGCCCCTCGCAGAGATTTGGAATTGGATGCGTTGGTTGAAATTTTGGAAAAGCGTCGCTTTATCACTTGTCACTCTTATGTGCAAAGTGAAATCAATGGTGCAATGGAAGTCGCAAATAAAATGGGCTACACAGTCAACACGTTTACCCATATTTTGGAGGGCTACAAGGTGGCTGATAAAATGAAGAAACATGGTTCGTTTGCCTCTACCTTCTCTGATTGGTGGGCCTATAAAATGGAAGTAGAAGACGCTATTCCTTACAATGCGGCAATTATGCAAAAAGTTGGTTTAACGGTTGCTATTAATTCTGATGACGCTGAAATGGCAAGACGCTTAAATCAAGAGGCTGCAAAAATTGTGAAGTATGGTGGTGTGACTGAAGAAGAAGCTTTGAAAATGGTGACATTAAATCCTGCAAAGATGTTGCATGTAGAAGATCGCGTAGGTAGTTTACTTCCTGGTAAAGATGCGGATGTTGTAGTATGGAGTGATCATCCACTTAGTATCTATGCAAAATCACTTTACACAATCGTGGATGGTACTATCTATTTTGATCGTCAAAAAGATGATGCGTTACAAAAGTTGGTTGATCAAGAAAGAACACGTTTGGTGCGCAAAATGAATGGAGAAAAAAGAAGTGGCGCGCCTACTATTCCTGCGCAGCCGAGCTATCAATTGATGCATACTTGTTCAGATCATGGACACAGCCATGGTTTATTGGTAATTGATAATGATTAATCTACAAATGAATAAACTGATTGTCATGAAAAAGTTTATAATAAGTTTTTACCTGATTGGAGCCGCCCTAAGCGTATTTGCACAGGAAACAGTATTGCCTGCAAAAGAGCAAAAGGGAAGTTTTTATTTAGCTAATGCTACCATTCATGTTGGCAATGGTAAAGTGATTAACAATGGTACCATTAAAGTAACGAATGGTAAAATTGAAGCAGTAGGAGATAATATTTCGATCCCTGGTGATGCAGATAATGTCACTGACTTGAAAGGGCAGGATCTTTATCCGGGCTTGATTTTACCAACCAGTACATTAGGTTTGATTGAGATCAGCTCTGTACGTGCCACACAGGATGCTAGGGAGATTGGAGACCTCAATCCTAGTGTTCGTTCTATTGTTGCGTATAACACTGATTCTAAAGTGATCAATACATTACGTTCTAATGGAATTCTTATAGCAAACATTGTTCCCCAGGGAAATTTTGTAGCAGGTACCTCTTCATTAGTTCAACTGGATGCATGGAACTGGGAAGATGCTGCATACAAATCAGATGCAGGGTTACATGTATATATGCCTTCTCTACTTCCTCGTCCCAATTTTGGCGGCCGTGGTGGGTTTGGAATGGGTAATTTTGGTGGACAAGGTGCGGGTGACCCTGTAAAAGAGGGGTTAGAGAAAATAGAAGAATTAAAAACATTTTTCCGTGAAGCAAAAGCCTATCAGCAATTAACAGATCGAAAAGCTACTAATCTAAAATTTGAAGCTGTAAAAGGATTGTTTGACAGAAAGCAAAAGCTTTACATGCATGCTAACACTACCAAACAAATTCTAGTTGCATTGGATTTTGTGAAAGAGTTTGGGTTTGATATGGTAATAGTAGGAGGGAGCGAAAGTTACCAGGTCGCTGATTTATTGAAACAGAATAATGTTTCTGTGATTTTGCAACAACCACATAGTTTGCCAACAGCAACCGATGATGATGTGGATCAGCCCTATAAAACAGCTGCACAACTTCAAAAGGCGGGCGTACTTTTTTCAATTTCAGATGACGATTCTCAAACACGTGGAAGAAACCTTGCTTTCAATGCTGGTACTGCTGCAGCGTATGGTTTAGATAAGGAGGAGGCGTTGGCTGCAATAACACTTAATGCAGCTCGCATTATGGGTGTAGCTGATAAAACTGGAAGTATTGAAGTGGGTAAAGATGCTAATATCGTTGTTAGCAGCGGTGATTTATTGGATATGAAAAGTAGCAATGTAACAGCAGCCTTTATCCAGGGAAGAAAGATCGATCTTACTGACAAGCACAAATTGCTCAATGAACGTTACGAGCAGAAATACGAACTAAAAGCACCACGGAAAGGCTTCTAATCAGAGGTCTTTCCCGTGGCATTGCTTAAACTTCTTGCCGCTTCCACAGGGGCAAGGGTCGTTTCTTCCAATTTTAGGACCTGAAGTCATCGGAACAGGTTTGTCTTTTTCATCAGCGCCATACTCCTGTCCAGCTGCGTCCACCTCATCTTTATTTGCGTGCATGCGACTCATATCTGTTCGTTGTTGACGACCTTCTTTGAGTGAAGCCTGGTTGGCATCAACTGGAAGGCTGGCATGGCAGAGAAAGTTG
>JBILMC010000048.1:0-7984 GCA_044375755.1 Chitinophagaceae bacterium | reverse complement strand
CATTTTATAAATAACCAATGGATCTTTTTGTTCTAAGTAAGCGGTTTGTACACTTTGTTTTAGATCGTCCATTGCTCGTAAGTGTTCTTTCCAATTTTCATCTATCACAGCGAGCGTAACAGATCGTTCTAATGCTTGTGTAAGTTCCACTCCATTTGATTGAAGTGTTTTGTTTAGATTAGCCAGTACATTATATCCCTTTCGTCCATCAGTGAAAGGCACCACTACATTTTCGATATGATTACCCTGTGTAAGTCTAATATTTTTGAATACAGGGATGGCTTGCTTTTGTAATTCTTCTCTTAATTGATAGTAGCGGGAAATGACTTCGTTGTATAGCTTATCAACCAGTTTATTCTCATCCCCTTTTAATAATTCATCGCGCGTAATAACTGTATCTAAACCAAAGTTTAGGATGCAAGCCATTTTAAATCCATCAAAATCTTCTTGTTCTCTGAAGGAACCAACGAGTCCCTCTGCCAAACCTGAAAACGCGGTGTCAATGTCCAGTGACAAACGCTCTCCAAATAAAGCATGATTGCGTCTTTTGTATACAGCGTTACGCTGCATGTTCATAACGTCATCATATTCAAGTAGTCGCTTACGTATACCAAAGTTGTTTTCTTCTACTTTCTTTTGTGCACGCTGAATACTACTGCTGATCATGCTGTGCTGGATCACATCTCCCTCTTTGTAACCCAGTTTATCCATCATGCCGGCAATACGTTCACTACCGAACATGCGCATTAAATCGTCTTCCAATGAAACATAAAACTGGCTGGAGCCTGGATCGCCTTGTCTTCCTGCACGCCCTCTTAACTGACGATCTACACGACGACTTTCATGTCTTTCGGTACCAATGATTGCTAGACCTCCTGCCTCTTTAACACCAGGTCCTAGTTTGATATCTGTTCCACGACCTGCCATGTTAGTGGCAATCGTTACTGCGCCCGCTAATCCTGCTTCTGCTACTACTTGTGCCTCACGTGCATGTTGTTTAGCATTCAAAACATTATGAGGAATTTTTTTCTGTTGTAACATGCGACTTAACAACTCACTCACTTCAACAGAGGTAGTACCCACCAGACAGGGTCGTCCTGCATTGCGGAGCACTTCAATTTCATCGATAACCGCTTTATATTTTTCGCGCTTGGTTTTGTAAACGAGGTCATCGCGGTCATCACGAATCATTTTCAAGTTGGTAGGAATACTAACCACATCTAGTTTGTAAATACTCCATAATTCCGCAGCCTCTGTCTCTGCTGTACCTGTCATACCGGCCAGCTTATGATACATACGGAAATAATTCTGTAACGTGATGGTTGCGTACGTTTGAGTGGCCGCTTCTATTTTCACATTTTCCTTTGCCTCTAAAGCCTGGTGTAGTCCGTCGCTGTAACGGCGGCCCTCCATAATACGTCCCGTTTGCTCATCAACTATTTTGATTGCACCGTCTATAATGACATATTCCACATCTTTTGCAAAAAGGGTGTAGGCTTTTAGCAATTGCTGAACAGTATGAATACGATCAGCCTTCATTGCGTAGTCATTCAGCGTTGCTTCTTTCTGCTGTAATTTTTCTTCGGCAGGCGACTCGCTTTTTTCGATTTCTGACAAGCGAACACCAATATCTGGCAATACAAAAAACTCAGGATCTTCTCCACTTCGTGTAATAGCTGCCAGACCTTTATCTGTTAAATCAACTGAATTATTTTTTTCGTCTATGTAAAAGAAGAGCTCTTCATCAACCTGCGGCATAAAGCGCTGTTGGTCTTGCAAATAATAATTTTCTGCTTTTTGTAAAATAACTTTAATACCAGGTTCACTCAGGTATTTGATAACAGGACCATACTTGGGCAACCCACGATGGGCTCTGAACAAAAAGAGTCCACCCAGTTTTGGATCATCTTGCCCTGCAGCAATCATTTTTTTTGCCTCTGTAAGACAGTTTCGAACTACTTTCTCTTGCTCCGCAACCAATTGCTGAATGCGTGGTTTGTGAATGTGATATTGTTGTTCGTCTCCCTTGGGCACAGGGCCTGAGATAATAAGTGGGGTACGCGCGTCATCAATTAAAACAGAGTCCACTTCGTCCACCATGGCGTAATGATGTTTTCGTTGCACCATTTCATCGGGACTGTGAACCATGTTGTCGCGCAGGTAGTCAAAACCAAATTCATTGTTGGTTCCGTAGGTTATATCGGCTCCGTAAGCTTTTCTTCTTTCTTCGCTATTTGGCTGGTGCTTATCAATACAATCAACGGTGATTCCTAGCCACTCAAACAGAGGTCCATTCCACTCTTGGTCACGTCTAGCTAAATAGTCATTGACTGTTACCAAATGAACGCCTTCTCCCGGTAAAGCATTCAAATAAGCTGGGAGAGTTGAAACAAGTGTTTTACCCTCTCCGGTGGCCATCTCAGAAATTTTACCTTGGTGGAGAACAATACCACCGATTAGCTGGGCATCATAGTGCACCATATTCCAGGTAATGGTGCCGCCCGCTGCTGTCCAAGAATTTTTGAAAATGGATTGATCACCTTCTATTCTAATATAATCTCGAGAAACACAAAGATCACGGTCTAGATCTGTAGCCGTCGCAGTCAACTCTTTGTTTTCATTGAAGCGTCGGGCAGCTTCTTTTACAACTGCAAAAGCTTCTGGCAATAACTGTTCTAGAATTACCTCGATTTCTTTATCCCGTTGTTTGCGAAGCTTGTCCACTTCCTGATATATGGTATCTCTGCCCGTCAAGTCTGCGGCAGAAAGAGACTCTGCATGTTGTGTTTGGGACGCAACCTGCGCATTGATGCTTTCCAGGTGCGATTGAATACGAGACCTGAACTCCTGCGTTTTAGATCGGAGCTGGTCGTTACTCAATGATTGATATTGTTCAAAAAAGCGGTTGATGCTGGCCACCAGTGGCTGCACACTGCGCACATCTTTTTCAGATTTACTACCGCCGAATAATTTGGAGATATATCCAAGCATAGGGCGGCAAAGATAAGCCAAAAAAACCCCTAAATTTGCACCCCAAACATGCACCCATGGCAGGCCAGCTCAAAGAAGTAAGAAATCGGATTAAATCTGTTCAAAGTACCCAGCAAATTACCAAGGCGATGAAGATGGTCAGTGCGGCCAAATTACGTCGGGCCCAGGATGCGATTGTACAGATGCGACCCTACGCTCAAAAATTACAGGAAATGCTTTCCAATATTGTGAGTAGTAGTGAGGCTGGGGCCGAAATGTCATTGGCAGCTGAAAGACCAGTGGAGAAGGTTTTGCTGATTGTAATCAGCAGTGACCGTGGATTGGCAGGTGCTTTTAATGCCAATGTGGTTAAGTTGACCAAATCGACAATCGCTGAAAAATATGCCGAGCAGCACAAAAAGGGGAATGTTACTATTTGGAATATTGGAAAGAAAGCTTTTGAGAATTTATCAAAGGCCAATTACAAAACCAATGCAGCCTATAAGGATATTTTCTTGCAGCTAAGTTTTGAACGGGTACAGGAAGCTGCAGCGGCTGCCCGTCAGGCCTTTTTGAATAAAGAGTTTGATGTGGTTGAAATTATTTACAGTCAGTTTAAAAATGCAGCTACCCAGCGTTTTGTTGTAGAGCGTTATTTGCCAATACCTCGTACTGAGAAAAAGGCAGGAGCCACACAAGCAGATTTCATTTTTGATCCTGAAAAAAATACGTTGGTGGCAGAATTGATGCCCCGGATTTTAAATACGCAACTTTTTAAAGCTGTATTGGATTCTAATGCTTCTGAGCATGGAGCAAGAATGACTGCGATGGATAAAGCAAGTGAAAATGCCAACGAGATGCTTCGTTCATTAAAGATTTCCTACAATAGAGCTCGTCAGGCTGCTATTACTACTGAGTTGACGGAGATCGTGAGTGGTGCAGCGGCTTTACAGGGTTAATCCTAGTGTGCAGAATTTTATTGTGATTCATTCGCTCTTCTTTGTATTTTCAAGAACTTAATTATGCCTGAATTATCCCATATTATCCCTCACGTTGAAGCATTGATTTTTGCTAGCGACCGTCCTTTAACTACATTAGAATTGACTGAATATGTCAATAATGCATTAGGCTTTTTGGAAGATCGTGCAACCATGGATCAGGTAGAAGCTGCCATCGAAGGAATTGTTGAAAAATATTCCTCGGAGTTTTATCCCTTTGAAGTGATTCAAAGTGGAGGGGGATGGCAATTCCTTTCCAAAAAAGAATTCCACAAAACAATTGCCCAGCTCAATGGAGACAAATTTTTAAAGCGTCTGTCTCCTGCTTCTCTGGAAACACTCTCCATAATTGCCTACAAGCAACCGGTTACAAAAGGCGAAATAGAGTCGATTCGCGGGGTGAGTTCCGATTATGCGGTGCAAAAATTATTAGAGAAGGAACTAATCGTCATTTCTGGTCGAAACGAAAAGTTGCCAGGTCATCCGTTGGTTTATTCTACCTCTAGAAATTTTATGGACTACTTTGGAATCAATTCAGCCGAGGATCTTCCAAAGATCAAAGAGGTGCTTGCCGAACAATTAGTAGAGCCTACTATTATTTCTTCTATTGACGAAACTGCTACTGATTCAACAGCGGCCCCAGAAGAAGAAAGCTGATCTTGTTATCTTCGTTTCATGTCTCAGTTATCTCCTCAAGTATTACTCGAAGCTGCTAACCGCTACGGAACTCCGTTGTATTGCTATAACGCTAATCAGATCAGCGAACAATATGCAAAATTGAAAGCTGCGTTTGCTGGTTGTGATGCACGCTTTTTTTACGCAGCTAAGGCGCTGACCAATCAACATATTTTAAAACATATTCTTTCACTCGGCTGCTCTGTGGATTGTAGTTCCATCAATGAATTGAAACTTGCCCAGCTTGCAGGATTTCAGTCAGGCCAAATTTTATATACTTCCAATAGTGTTGATTTTTCAGAAATTGAAGAAGCAGTTTCATTGGGAGCTTTTGTAAATGTGGATAGTTTATCTGCGCTAGAGAAATTTGGAAAAAAATATGGCAATACCTACCACCTAGGATTGAGACTACGTCCTAATATCATGGCGGGAGGGAATTTGAAAATTTCGACTGGGCATGCTGACAGTAAATTTGGAATTCCTGTAGAACAGCTTGAGCATATTCTTGAATTGGTTCGTCAATATGATATTCGTATTCACACCTTGCATATTCACACCGGTAGTGAGATTAAGGAGGCTAGCGTTTTTATACAGGGTGTCCATTTTTTATTGTCACTGGCACCCTCTTTTCCGCATTTAAAAGTAATTGACCTTGGGGGAGGCTTTAAAGTTCCTTATCATCCCTCTGAAAAAGGAACTGATTTAGACGAAATCAGTAATTCCTTACGTGAAATAGTTGCTTCTCACACGCAGCAAACCGGACAGTCATTACAGGTATGGTTTGAGCCAGGTAAGTTTTTGGTTTGTGAGTCGGGGTATTTATTAACCAAAGTGAATGTGACCAAAAATAATGGACCTTATTCTTTTGCGGGGGTGGATACGGGGCTGAACCATTTGATACGTCCAATGCTCTATGACGCATATCATGAAATTGAGAATTGTAGCAATCCAACGGGGTCATTAAAAAAATACCAAGTAGTTGGAAATATTTGCGAAACTGATACGCTAGGGGCGGATCGAGAGCTGCCCGAAATAAGAGAAGGCGATGTTCTCGTCATCAAAAATGCTGGCGCCTATGGCTTCGAAATGGCTTCTCAATACAATGCGCGATTTAGACCTGCAGAAGTACTTATTGAAAATGGATTGCCTCGCTTAATTAGGCGAAGAGAAACATTGGATGACTTGCTCCGGACACAAGAAAACTTTTAAATTACAAATATGGATGAGTTTATTAAACTAGTTAGCCATCCACTTCGATTTCGATTTTTTTTGTTCTTAAAATTACCTGCTGCCTTTCTAGCAGGAGTTCGTTTAAAATTAGTTTCACCTCATCGGGCAGAGGCAACGGTACGTTTTCAACATTGGACTAAAAACCCTTTCCGCTCCACCTATTTTGCCTGTTTGGGTATGGCCGCAGAAATGAGTACAGGTATTTTAGCGATGGCCCATCTCTATAAGCGAAATCCCGCTATTTCTATGTTGGTTACTCGAATCGAGTCTAATTTTTATAAAAAAGCGATAGGTATTACCACTTTTACATGTGATCAAGGTCATGCATTGCTTCAGGCTATTGATAAAACCGCTGCAACAGGGGAGGCTGTCGAGTTAGTCGTTACTAGTATTGGTAGAAATGAAAAGGGGCTGGAAGTTGCTCGTTTCCAAATCACCTGGTCCTTCAAGAGAAAGGCCTAACTTTCTATTTCTTAAATTTTTTGTCATGAAGATTAGTTTTCATGGTGCCGCCAGAACGGTCACTGGTTCAAAGCATTTGATTGAACTGCCAACCGGTAAACGATTGTTGCTTGACTGTGGTTTGTTTCAGGGGTTGGGAAAAGACACAGACAAATTCAATAGAACATTTGGATTTGATCCTGCAAAAGTTGATGCCATGATTTTGAGCCATGCGCATATTGATCACGCAGGATTAATTCCAAAATTAGTAGAGGAAGGTTTTAGAGGAAGAATTTGGTGCACTCCTGCTACACGTGAATTAGCGATGGTATTACTAGAGGATTCGGCTCAGATACAAGAAGATGAAATTCGTTATTCAAATAAGCGAAGGAAACAATTGAACCAACCGCTGCTTTATCCCTTATATACCAAGGAGCAGGCACTGGCCTCTTTTGACTATTTCTCAACGGCCGAATACGATACCTGGTTCAACGTATTAGAAGGAGTAGACGCACAATTCACAGACGCCGGACATATTATTGGAAGTGCAGCCGTGCATTTAAAAATTACAAATCAAAAAAGAGAGCAAAAAAGGCTAAGCTTCAGCGGTGATTTAGGAAGGTATAGAGACGCCATTCTCCGATCACCTGCCATTTTTCCGCAAGCTGATATTATTATTTTAGAGTCGACTTACGGTAATAAGTTACACCCCATGCATGCCACTACACCAGAAATGTTACTGGAGTGGATAGAGAGAATTTGCATTAAAAAAAGCGGTAAACTCATTATCCCGGCTTTTAGTGTAGGGAGAACACAAGAACTTTTATATCAATTAAATCAATTAGAAATTGAGCGAAGACTCCCGCCTATACCTTATTATGTTGATAGCCCACTCAGTATTGAAGCCACCGAAATTGTTAAACGCTTTCCCAACTATTTTAATCGAACCATTCAAAAAGTAATGGAAAGCGATCAGGATCCCTTTGATTTTCCTGGTCTTCATTATATCAGAACCGTTGAACATTCAAAGCAATTGAATTTTATAAACGGGCCCATGGTTATCATTTCTGCAAGTGGGATGGCAGATGCAGGCAGGGTGAAGCACCATATCAGTAACAATATTGAAAATTCAAGAAATGGAATACTTTTTACCGGCTACTGCGAGCCGCACTCCTTGGGAGGTCGGTTACTAGCTGGTAAAAAAGAGGTTTCCATTTATGGAGTCATGCATGAAGTGCACGCTGCAGTCGGGGCAATTCCCAGTATGAGTGCACATGGGGATTATGAGGACCTTTGCCAGTGGCTGGCAGTTCAAAACCCTGCAGCGGTTGCTCAACTGTTTTTAGTGCATGGTGAATATCCTGTTCAGGTTGACTTTGCAGAGCGCCTGCACAAGAAGGGGTTCCCTTTAGTTGAAGTTCCAGAACTACACAGCACTTTCAAACTGGGATAAATAAACCCCTCGAGGCAATAAGCCTGGAGGGGTTTGGCCAAATTAGATAAGGTTAAGGTTAATGAGGGTCCCCACTTTAAGGGGTCGATGGATAAAATTATCTCGCTCAACTGTCCAACCGTAAAATTTAGTACAGAAACGGGTACTGTTACAGGTTATTTCCTAATTTCGCCGTAGTAAAGATTTTTTAAAAACAGGTTAATAACCTATTTAAAAC
>JBILMC010000151.1:0-3832 GCA_044375755.1 Chitinophagaceae bacterium | reverse complement strand
TATCACTGGGGTAATTGCGGATCGATATATTAATGCAGAACGACTTCTTGGGGTTTGTCATTTAGTAGGGGCTGCTGTTTTACTCTTTTTACCACAGGTGAATGATCCGGGCACATTTTTTTGGGTAATTCTTCTTTACATGCTTTTTTACATGCCAACTATCTCATTGGCTAATACAGTTTCCTACTCTGTGTTGGTAAGCACAGGTAAAAATATTGTAACAGATTTTCCACCTATTCGAGTATGGGGGACCATAGGATTTATTGTAGCTATGTGGATTGTTAGCTTACTTAAAATTGAAACCTCTGCTCTCCAGTTTTATGTTGCAGCGGCTGCCTCTATTAGTCTGGGAGTGTATGCTTTTACTTTACCCGCTTGCCCTCCACGGGGGGAGGCTAAACAATCCGATTCGTTTGTCTCACTTTTTGGATTACAGGCTTTTTCTTTATTCAAGGATGTAAAAATGGCTTTGTTCTTCATTTTTGCCATGTTACTAGGTGCTGCACTGCAGTTAACTAATGCATATGGTGACACATTTTTGCACGATTTTGATAAGATAGATGCCTACCAAGATAGCCTTGCTGTTCAGTATCCTGCTATTATCATGTCAATTTCACAGATGTCTGAAACTTTATTTATTCTTGCAATTCCCTTTTTTCTAAAGCGCTTTGGTATAAAAAAAGTAATGCTTATCAGCATGATTGCCTGGGTTTTTCGATTTGGATTATTTGCCTACGGAAACCCTGGAGAAGGTTTATGGATGATCATTCTTTCTTGTATTGTTTACGGAATGGCGTTTGACTTTTTTAATATTTCTGGTTCTTTATTTGTCGATACACAAGTGAAAGAGTCTATCAGGGCTTCCGCACAGGGTATTTTTATGATGATGAGTAATGGATTTGGAGCTTGGTTAGGAAGCACAATCAGCGGGCTAGTAATTCAATATTATTTTACTAATCCCGATCAGTCAATGAATTGGAAAGAAATCTGGTTATCCTTTGCAGGCTATTCATTAGTTGTAGCTATTTTGTTCGCAATCTTGTTTAAGCATAGGCATGAACCCTCTTCAAAGGCTAGCTAATTTTTCAAGGCAAAAAAAAGCCGCTCCCTTTGTGAGCGGCTTTTTACTAACGATAATTTAGGATTAAGCAAGTGATTCAATCTTCCTAACAAAATTTGCTTTTGGTTGGGCGCCTACTAATTTGTCAACTACTTGACCATTCTTTATGAAAAGTATAGCAGGGATGGAAGTGATTCCATAGTTCATAGACACCTCGGGATTGTGGTCTACATTCAGTTTTCCAATATTTACTTTTCCCTCGTATTCTTTTGCCAACTCTTCAATTACAGGTCCAATAGCTCTACATGGGCCACACCATTCAGCCCAAAAGTCTACTACAGTTAATTTGTCAGAATCCAATACGTCTGATTTGAAGTTTGCGTCGGTAAATTCTTTAGCCATTATTTTTTATTTAAGAAGTGAGGGGCAAATTTAAGTCCACAATGTTGGAAGAAGACCTATTGACATTCTTTGTGTAAAAATTGTCAGCTCAAGCAGTTTGGACAGTTACATGTAGAGTTGGATTGTCTTCTAGGTATTTCACTAATTCTGGATTTAATTCAATACCTTGATTTGTTGATATAAGATTGGTAGTTAGCTTATTACGATCGTCAATTAAAGTAAATTTAAATGTTGTTTTACCTGGATTTCGCTTGAAGTTCTTCTCAAGAAATTGGATCATTTCTTCATTTAGCTCTTTTGGTTCTGCTTCGATCAAAATGGATCTTGTCAAATTGCCGATCATGGTTTCAGCGAGGGTTACACCCATCAACTTAAACTCGTACTCATCTCTATTATAGCGTTGTTTTAAGTATCCATTAATAAGTAATGTACTGCCCGGTTGAAGGAGTGGAGCGAGTTTTAAATAGTCGTCGCTAAACAGCGGAAACTCCATTTTGCCAGTATAATCCTCTATGATGAAGTTTCCATACTTGTTACCACTCTTTGCAATTCTGTGTTGTGCATCCACAACCAACCCTACAATTCTGAATGGTCTACCTGGATTGTTTTGTTGGCGAATCGAATCTCTAAATTCGTTGAAGTCATGAATTGAAGTAATTCCGTAGTGCCGAATCTCAAATTTGTAATTATCTAAAGGGTGTCCGCTTAAATAAATTCCCGTTACTTCTTTTTCATGTTCTAGTTGAACCAGGAGGGGCCATGGAGTAATCTCTAGCATTCGGGGAGGTGGTATTTCCATAGTTATTGGCAATTCGCCGAATAGCGTATTTGTAGCGGAAGCTTGTTGCTGCCCCATCACCTGTCCATAGCGTATTATCTTTTCCAACCCTGTAACATCTTCTCCCTCTGCCACTGTGAAATACTGTGCACGATGTAATTGTGGAAAGCAGTCAAAACTTCCGGCATAGGCAAGACTCTCAAGTGTCTTTTTATTAACGGTGCGCTGGTTGATTCTTTTTACAAAATCAAAGATATCTTTATAAGGGCCCTTTTTGTTTCTTTCTTCAATTATATTTTCAACGGCAGCCTCACCAACACCTTTGAGTCCTCCTAACCCAAATCGAATCTCTCCTTTTTTATTAACTGCAAAACCTTTAAGCGATTCATTAATGTCAGGTCCTAGAACTTTTATACCCATTCTTTGACATTCCTCCATAAAAAACGTAATCTTCTCAATGCTGCCAGCATTGTTAAGAACCGCTGACATGTATTCGGCAGGATAATGTGCTTTTAAATAGGCAGTTTGATAGGCAACGTAGGCATAGCAGGTAGAGTGAGACTTATTAAATGCATATTGTGCAAAAGCTTCCCAGTCAGTCCATATTTTTTCTAGACGTTCTTTAGGTAGCAGGTTGGCTGTTGCCCCTTCCATGAACTGCTTCTTCATTTTATTGAGGGTCTCTCTGTTCTTTTTTCCCATTGCTTTTCGAAGAACGTCAGCATCACCTTTACTAAAGCCAGCAAGTTTTTGTGCTAACAGCATCACCTGTTCCTGATACACGGTAATACCGTACGTTTCTTCGAGGTACTCCTTCATTTCTGGAAGGTCATAGGAGATGGCCTCTCTTCCGTGTTTTCTATCGATGTAGTTAGGTATATAAGCTATAGGCCCTGGACGGTAAAGGGCATTCATCGCAATCAAATCTTCAAACTTATCCGGCTTTAATTCGCGCAGATATTTCTGCATACCTGGACTTTCAAATTGAAACGTTCCTATGGTAGAGCCATGTTGGTAAAGTGAAAATGTTTTGGCATCATCTAATGGAATTAAATCAATGTCAATTTCTTTTCCATGTAATTGCTTGATGAGGCTCAGTGCATTTTTAATGATTGAAAGTGTCTTGAGTCCAAGAAAGTCCATCTTGATGATACCGGCACTCTCGATATCTGTTCCTTCAATTTGCGTAACCCATAAATTAGAATCTTTCGCAGTAGCAATGGGAATCAACTCTATTAAATCTGTGGGAGCAATGATGATGCCTGCTGCATGAATACCCGTGTTTCGTACAGAACCCTCTAATCGCTCTGCTTCACGCAAGACTCTTCCAGTTGGCGTTAGGGCTTGTTTATAAAAGTCTCTTAATTTTTTTACGTTTTCAATTTCATCATTCGAAAGCGCCTCTTTTTCTTCCAATGATTTATCGCCATCTTTTTGTTTTAATGGCGCGTGTAGGACTCTTCTAAGTTCAATACCCGGTTTTTCCGGAACAAGCTTGGCTAACGCGTTAGACTCAGGTAAAGGGAGGTCCATTACTCTCGCAACATCTTTAATACTCATTTTAGCAGCCATAGTGCCATAGGTAATAATCT
>JBILMC010000187.1:0-3137 GCA_044375755.1 Chitinophagaceae bacterium | reverse complement strand
ATCTTTTACAGGTGGTGCCGTTATGGGACTTGGGGTATCAGGTTTAGCCGTTCTTGGCCTTGGTGGACTTTATATTATTTTAAAGCAGGTGTTTGCTCCAGATGCTGCCGTCAATTCAGATGAAATGATTCGCACAATCGAAGTATTGACAGGTTTCTCATTAGGAGCAGAATCAATAGCGTTGTTTGCCCGCGTAGGTGGCGGAATCTACACAAAAGCTGCAGACGTTGGCGCCGACTTAGTTGGTAAAGTAGAAGCAGGTATACCCGAGGATGATCCTCGTAATCCAGCAACAATTGCCGATAACGTTGGAGACAATGTTGGTGACGTGGCAGGAATGGGTGCCGACCTATTTGGCTCATACGTTGCAACTGTATTGGCTACAATCGTATTAGGTCAACAAACAGTGGTTGTATTTGGCACAGATATTTTAGGAGGATACTCCCCTATTATATTACCGATGTTAATTGCGGGTGTAGGAATACTTTTCTCAATTGTTGGTACTTGGTTTGTTCGTGTGAGTGATGCAGCTGGTATTAATACTGACAATGTTCAAAAAGCATTGAACATGGGAAATTGGGGTTCAATTGTACTAACAGCTATCGCCTCTGCTGCACTCGTCTATTATATTTTGCCTGAAGCAATGGAGCTAAGAGGTTTCATTTTTACTAAATGGGGCGTATTAGGTGCTATTGGTGTAGGCCTTGCGGTTGGCGCATTAATGAGTATTATCACAGAATATTATACTGCAATGGGTAAAAGACCAGTTCTATCCATAATCAGACAATCTTCAACCGGTCATGCAACAAACGTAATTGGCGGATTGGCTGTTGGGATGGAGTCTACCTTCTTACCTATTTTAGTTTTAGCAGCTGGTATTTTTGGATCCTATCAATTTGCCGGATTATACGGAGTTGCAATAGCTGCAGCTGGTATGATGGCAACAACTGCGATGCAATTAGCAATTGACGCTTTTGGTCCTATTGCAGATAATGCAGGTGGTATTGCTGAAATGAGTGAATTGCCTAAAGATGTTCGTGAAAAAACAGACGTATTAGATGCAGTTGGTAATACAACTGCAGCCACAGGTAAGGGCTTTGCCATTGCATCAGCTGCTTTAACCGCGTTAGCATTGTTTGCTGCTTTCGTAGGTGTGGCTATGCCTAATAATCAGCACATTGATATTTATAAGGCTGATGTATTGGCTTCTTTATTTGTTGGAGGTATGATTCCGCTTCTTTTCTCTTCATTAGCTATTCGTGCTGTAGGTCAAGCTGCAATGAGCATGGTTGAGGAAGTACGCAGACAGTTTCGCACTATTCCAGGCATCATGGAAGGGACAGGAAAACCAGAGTACGATAAATGCGTAGCAATTTCTACGGAAGCCTCTATCAAAAAAATGATGTTACCTGGTGCAATTACAATTGTGTCTCCCCTGCTCATTGGATTTTTATTAGGCCCTGAAGCGTTAGGTGGATTTTTAGCTGGAGCTACGGTAAGTGGTGTGTTGATGGGAATGTTCCAAAATAATGCTGGTGGAGCTTGGGATAATGCAAAAAAGTCATTTGAGAAAGGTGTTGAGATTAATGGTGAAATGTTTTACAAAAAATCAGAACCCCATAAAGCTTCTGTAACTGGAGATACGGTTGGAGATCCTTTTAAAGACACTTCTGGTCCTTCTATGAACATTTTGATCAAGCTAATGTCTATTGTTTCTTTGGTAATAGCTCCAACACTTGCTCAATTGGACAATAAAGACACAACACCTGCACAACAGACGCCCGTTTCTCAACCCGCAGGTATTAATAAATCAACAAAACCATTCGGCACCTTTATCCTTAACACAAAGAGCCCAAAGGATAATTGTTAAGAAGCTAATCATAACCATTACAAAAAGTCCTGCTGTTTCTACAGCGGGGCTTTTTTTTAATCTTTAAGTTGTAGCTTACAAACCAAATCTGCTGATATGAAAACGGCAAGCGAAGTGCCAAAACCTACAGAAAGTGAATTAGAAATTCTATCAATTCTTTGGGAAAAGAATGAAGCCTCTGTGCGCGAAGTACACCAGCAAATTAATTTTTATAAAAAAACAGGATACACTACTACTTTGAAATTGATGCAATTAATGTTTTTCAAGGGCCTCGTTTCTAGAAAAGAAATCGGAAGAAAACATATTTATTGGTCGGTTATTGATCGCCAGGCGTTATCTAGAGCACTTACAGATCGACTAATTGGTTATTTACATAATGGGTCTCCCATTCAATTAGCTTTTGAAGCAATTACCTCATCTTATTACAAAATTTCAAAAGAGGAGTTAATAGAACTGATTGAAAAGGCAACTCAAATGATCAATCAGAAAAGAAACTAGAAACAACGCGGACACTTCTCGCTATATTTATTTCCTATTATAAATCCAATCACTAATTCATGAGTCCCATTATGAAATGGTGATAATACATTAGGTCCTCCATTACGAATAATATCTCCGCTTATTGGTAAATCATAAGAATAACTAAATGTAATTCGATTACTTAAGTTAAATCCAAGCATAGTTGCATAACTATCACGATAGCGGTAGCTACCCCCAAGCCACAAAACATCACGATATTGAACTTTAGTATTTATTTCGGGTTGAATCCCATACCTGGAACTACCCTTTATATATTTTAACATTACTGACGGAATCACATTGAAGTCCTCACCAATCATAAAACGATACCCAGCTGTAAGAAATACGTGCGGGATAAATTTACTTTTAGTTAAAATTGATGGATCATTATTTACAAAGCTGATTGTTTGTGGAATAACTTGCTGCAGTGAGAGACCAACAAAATAGCTACGAGAATAAAGCCAAATTCCTGCAGACATTTGTGGTCGAATTCTTTTCAACTCACCAGTCAATGCAGATGCAAATGCAGGGTCAGATGCATCACCTAATCCAGAAAAATCATGATTTGTTCTGTCAATTCGAATGGTTGAGATGCCGGCAGAGATTCCTGCCGAAATATTTGTAATTGGACTAAGCCCTAAATGATAAGCGTAAGATAAAGAAGCTGATAAAAAATTGAAACTTCCTGTTCGATCATTTATTACTGTAGCTCCCACCCCATGGTGAGGATCAGCAGCAGTATAATTCT
>JBILMC010000149.1:0-3854 GCA_044375755.1 Chitinophagaceae bacterium | reverse complement strand
AGCATATCCATCCGTAGTGAGAATTCCAATTGCACCAAAAAAGTGATGTTTAACGGGTCTTGCTTTATCAGCGCCTCCACTCTATTTGAACTATCACTTCGTTTCTACGATTGATCAGTTGATAGGGTGGATTATATCCAAGGTATCTATAGTGGCCAATTGGTTTAATATTATGACGCTCTAAACTCTTTTGAAGTTGTTCAGCATATCGTTTTAGTGTTGCATCATTTACATATCCACCAAATTCAATTGCTGCTACATATTCAGGTTTAGATTCATGTATTTCTACATTGCTATCATCAGGCTTTGGAAGATTATTGACGCTATATTTTGAAGGCATGACAAAACTCATTGATGACCCTTCTTCGCCTATCTCCATGTGAACAGGTGAAGTCATTGCAATTTTGGTAGATGTTTCATTATTGCCAAAAATGTAGCCTGCGATTTTTCTAAAACCACTTCCAGATAATTCTCTGTATGTATTAACATTTGATCTGATGGTGGCAAATGTTGCCGAGGGGTAATACCTGATTTCAAATTCCTTTTCTTTTTTTATAACTCGGTAAGCTTGTTTTTCGATCTTATTTGTAGATACCACCATAAATGATTGAAACACAGTCAAAATTGTTATAACTAAAAGTAATGATATGATCATTTTTTTCATGAAACTGTTTTATAAATAACAAATAGTATATCAATGAGTTTAATCCTTTATACTTTTAACAGATATATAAAACGATGAGTAGGGACCTCTTTATTAGAAAAGTTGAGAAAAGTGATGAACCAACTCTGGCTTTCATTATCAGAGCCATTTTTGAGGAGTTTGATGCACCGAAAAGGGGTACTGTTTATAGTGACCCGACTACCGATCATCTTTTTGATTTATTTAACCAAGCCAAATCAGTTCTTTGGGTAGCAGTACAGAACAATCAGGTTGTTGGTTGTTGTGGTATATATCCCACGGAGGGTCTTCCTCAAAAAACAGCTGAACTTGTTAAGTTTTATTTGAATCCTCTTGCACGTGGTAAGGGAGTTGGCAAACTACTGATTGAAAAATGTATCAGTTCTGCCAAGGAAATGGGTTACACACAATTGTACTTAGAGAGTATGCCCCAATTTTCTACTGCAGTCAACTTTTATAAGCGACTCGGTTTTATAATGCTAGACGCGCCGATGGGTAATTCTGGCCATACTTCTTGTAATATTTGGATGAAAATGGTTCTTTTTCAATAGGAATTGGCGCTATAGCTTGATTCTATCTTAAGCATTAACACTTATTGAAAAAATCATATTTTATAATACATTTATAAATCTAAATTGAATAGTATACCATGAAAACTGCTCAGTATATTTTATTTTTTTCATTGTTGGTATTATTGTCTAGCTGTAGTCAATACATTAAGTCTGGAATGGGAGGGTCAACAGACGTGGTGTTACATCGTAATTCTGATGAGTACACTATTAAACGGCTCAAAACAATTGAGTTGCAGGGCAATTCTTTATTTGGAATTCCTGGTTTTGCCACAAATAATCGAAACAAGAATAAAACAGGAATGGTGTTTAAATTAAATGGATTTACACTGGGGAGCACTCCAAGGATATTACCAATTTTGTCATTTTTATCATTGTCTGTATCTAGTGGTTTAATCATCCAATCCTTGGCTGGAACAGTTAATGATCCTCAAAGTGATCGATATCTTGATTATAAAATAAGCTTACCAGTTGGAATTATGCTTGGAATACCCGTAGGTGGTATGATTAATAATTTTGCCTGGAGTGGAAGTGCAACAAGTGGTTTAACAAATCAGGTATATTATAAGCTTGTTGATGAAAACCCTGATGTTGATATTTTTACCAACCCTAAATATAAAATCGATTATAAACTAGGAGTTTTTGGTCAAAAGGCATCTATTCGTGCTGACGTAATGGGCGCCACAATAAAATTAAAATAGTATTTTATTCTTTGTTCTACAGGAATCCAGAATAAGTAAGTGGTTGATGAATAATCTCATTCCCCAAACTTAAAAGTATTTATTAGTCGACATTTAATTGGTTCTTTATTAATCTTTGCAGGCTTCCAATAGCCACTTGTTTTTTGAATTGCAGCCACTATTTCTTCTTCCATTCCGTAACCATAATTTGTTAACGGGTTGATATCTGTTACATTACCATTTTCATCTATCACATATGATATTGAGACTTCATATGTTGTGTCGGGTGCCCCATTTTCTGTATGAAGACTCGTGTTATATGTGAATGTCGGTCCTGCATACTCAGCTGCCTCATCAACATCTTTGCTCTCAAAAATCGTAATAGCTTCTTTATTACTTGAATCAGTTGTTGACATTGAAAAATTTTCTGTATTAGATGAATTATCTTGAATCAACTCTTTATTTGAAGTTTCTATATTTTCATTATTGCTAAAAAAAGGTGTTTTCTCTTGAAGTAGGAGCTCAATTTTGGGCAATGATGGAATAAAGTTTTTTAATGTTTCCAAAAAAGGAATAAAGTTTGATACTTGCCAGAACGCTAAAAATAAAAATAAGATGATACCTAAAAGTGGCTGATTTACATTTTCTTTATTTGCACTTTTAATGCGCTCGATTAAATATAATTCACCCCCATCACCTTCATTTGTATATATATGGTGATTAACAAATGCAAATAGGGGAATTAAAGGACTAAATGAAACGGCAATTAATAAGCAGAGCCAAATTGAAACTAACAAATAGGCTATCTTGCCAGATAGATTATTTGATGAGTAATATGTTTTTTCTAGGCTATAAATATTTTTTAGGTGATCTACAATAAGTTGCGCACGCGCCATCTCTTTTTCGATTACTATTTTTTCTTTATTAGTATTTGTAATTTGCTCTCGCCAATATTCACGTTCTGATTCACAGCCATCTAATTGAATAGTATTTTCTTTGGCGGTAGGATCACTTGTTAAATTTTGTGAAGCATTTTTATTTATGTTTTGCTTAGTGGTTTGGCTTTCTTCATTACATACTGCATTTAATCGCTCATTGAATGCTTTAATCTGATCTGAAATATTTTTTTGTTTTTGCTGAATCGTGGGAATTTTTTGATTTCTTAATTGATTTAGCGAAGAAGTGTCTATGCTTCCTTCGATTGAATTCATTGGTAGCGTGCTTATCACATTATTTTCAATTTTAAAAAACTGCTCAGATAAATAAGCTAAAGCGCCTACTGGTAATGCACCCACTTGCGAAGAGTGAGCCGTATAAAAATTTTGAAGATAAATCTGATTTTTTTTTGTAATAATTGTACCTAAAGATGCTTCTAATCTTTTTACGTCTTTTTCTTGTAAGAGTTTTAAAGAGTCATTGGAAATTTTCTCGGGATCTAACCAGGATTCATAATTGAAGGCGGGTATATTGGCTTTTGTTTTTTCAAGCTGGGTTATTCTAAACTCGAATACAGCATCTGATACTTTACCAGCTAAATGTGATACACCTTGTGTAAGAACGTAGGGTATAGTACATGTAATTATAATTGGTATAATTAATGTTGGTATCGCAATAACATATTTTGCCCAGTTGTTACGAAGCAAATATTGGAAAAAACTCACTATTACTTTGTTATTAGCTCCTTCATAGTGATAAGAGAATGATGGAAGTACTGCAAATGAGAAAATTATTACTACTGAATTAATTAAAATTAAAAATGATCCTAAAAGATTACCTCCTGCAGCTAATGTTGATAATATTGATGATAGTGAGCTATGTGTACTAAGATAAATTACAGTGAACTCTGTTATACCTAAAAATATAAATGCAAAAATGATATAAATCAGGTGTGTTAAAAATTTATATGTCCCTTTTTTTATTTTC
>JBILMC010000148.1:0-3863 GCA_044375755.1 Chitinophagaceae bacterium | reverse complement strand
AACTGTTCCCTTAATTCCATCAAAAATCTCATTCCATTCCCGTTCATGATCTTCCAATGAGACAGCATCAACTTTTGACAATTGACCCGATGCAGCTAATACTGCTTTTTTACCATCAATCCATGGCGAAATAAATGTGGGCAGGCCGCCACTCAAATCTTTGAATTGTTTTCCTAATGTACTAAACGCCTCTATGGCCCCCTTTGTTTTTCGACTAATTTCCATACTTAAATACCAGCCCTTAAAAGAGGGATGATGGCCATAAGTCCTCCAAACCTCATCAATAACATATCGATTTAGATCAATTTCAGATTGCATATTACCGGTGTCCCAATAGTGTCCGCTATCATACAACCCAAAGTAAAAATGCATGCCATACTTATCTGCCAGTGAACAGAATAACTCAACTAAATCAATCGGAGGCTTAAAACAATTTTGTGTAGAAAGGAGGTAGGCAGAGGGATAGGTTAAAAAATCACGATACCCTGATCTAATCAAAATCACAGTATCTATACCTGCTTTCTTCATATGCACAAAATCCTGCTCCCATTCAACAGGTCCCCAATTTTGATGAGGAATATCATGGCTGATTTCGTCTAAAAATGTACCGGTAATTAACATAGTAATTAAATATAACTACTGTTCTGATTTTGTTTCTGACTTTTTTAAAGGTACCAGTGCGCTCACTAAAAACGCAGGAATCGTAGATAATAACACCCAAAAGAAAAATTTCTCATATCCCCAAGCGTCACTAATAGCCCCACTAATCATTGAAGCCATTGTGTAACCAAAATAGGTAATAGCACTGCCAAAGGCATAGTGAGCCATTTGGTAAGGACCTGGTGCAATCTGCTGCATGATAAACAAAATAATACCGATGAAACCAAACCCGTATCCAAAATGCTCAATTGAAATGGCAGCCCCGATCATCCACAATGATTCTGTTTGTGTAGTAGCCAAGTATGCATAAGCGATGAATGGAATATTAAAAAAACCACAAAGCAAAAGCAAGGTAGAACGACTAAGCCCTTTGTTAGAAACAAAATAACCAGCGGCCAATGACCCCAACACAAAAGCAGCGGTTCCATAAATCCCTGTCATTAATCCAACGGTTGCCTCTGTTAAACCAAGACCACCCGCTTGCCGCTCTGCTTTTAGAAAAAGGGGCATAATCTTAATAGCCTGGCCTTCGGCAAAACGATAAAGCACAATAAAAAGAATACCTGCCCAGATATTTTTCTTTTTAAAAAAACTAATGATAACGTCTTTCAATTTAGCAACCACCTCTTTACCACTAGTAGTTGCAATAACGCTCTGCTGAGGCAAAACAGAAGAATTATAAAACCCCAGCAATAACATTATGGCAGCATATATAGAAAGTACAATAGCCCAAGCGTCTTTATTTCCCAGCACGGGTATTAAAACGCCAGCTAAAAAAACCATACCGCCATTGGAGAAAAGTTTTGCTACATTATAAAAAGTACCTTGCCAACCTACGTAACGGGCTTGCTGACTAGCCGTTAATTCACTCAAGTAAATGCCATCCCCGGCCATATCCTGTGTAGCTCCAAAAAAAGCAATAGTTAAAAAGATGGCCACAGAAAGTGAAAAAAAATAATCCGTATATAGAGAAAGCACAGACAACACAAATAATAATGCACAGGCCAATTGTGAAAATTGGATATAAAACTTCTTTGTCTTGTACAATTCCATAAAGGGCCCCCAAAGAGGCTTAAAACTCCATGGCAATACAATGATGCCCGTCCAAAATGCGATTTGACTATCAGAATAGCCCAAACTTTTATAAAGGAGCGTGGCTACTGTTCCTCCCAATACAAGATTGGGAAGTCCCATGGCAAACCAGGTTGTTGGAATCCAGCTAAGTGGATGTCGACGAGTTGATGACAAGCAGTTGGATTTAATAAATTATTTTAAAAACGTTTTGTGAATTTATAATAATATTTAAATAGATTAGCGAATCATTTTCAAAAAATTTCATGCGACTACTTGCCTTGCTGATCGGATTCGCAGCTATTATTTCTTTCTCCTGTAAAAAGAAAACATCCGGTGGTGGTGGCGGAACCCCCACTCCAACCCCCACTCCAGCGTGGGATGTAAATGCAATAAGAGGAGCCTGGATTACTACTACCGCTAGTACTGCCCTTGACAGTAGAGATAATATCAGACAAATGGTAACCAATTGTAAGGCAGCAGGTATAAATCATTTATTTATTGTGGTGTATAACAACGCTCGTACTACGTATCCGAGCAATGTGATGAATAACTTAATTGGAAAACCAATTTTAGAACGATTTGCTGGCAGAGATCCATTACAAGAATGCATTGAAGAAGGCCATGCGGCAGGACTTAAAGTACATGCCTGGTTTGAATATGGCTTTTCATCCTCTTATAGCGCAAGCGGTGGTGCCATTGTTAATGCAAAACCTAATTGGGCAGCAAGAGATCTTGCTGGAAATTTAGTTGTAAAAAATGGATTTGACTGGTTAAATGGACTTCATCCTGAGGTACAGCAGTTTTTAATTGATCTATTTAAAGAAGTAGTCAGCAATTATTCAATTGACGGAGTGCAGGGGGATGACCGTCTGCCTGCAATGCCAAGCACAGGAGGTTATGATACGTACACCGTCAATTTATATAAGAATGAAAATGGTGGTAATACACCCCCAACTACCGCGACCGATGCAACTTGGTTACGATGGAGAGCTAATAAGCTTAATTTATTTGTCAAAAGGCTTCGTTCCGAAGTAAAAACAATTAAGCCAACCGTTTTATTTACTATCTCACCAAGCCCATACCCTTTTGGATACACAGAATACTTACAAGACTGGCCAACTTGGGTTGATAGTTCTTGGGTAGATGCAGTGCTTCCACAATGTTATCGATATGATATCAATGCCTACACTGCAGTGCTGCAACAACAAAAATCATATTACCGCAACCCATCAGTACCACTTTACCCCGGCGTTTTAATCAAATCGGGTACATATACTGCGAGTACAGGTTTTTTAAGTCAAATGATACAAGCAAACAGAAAGAATGGCTTCAAGGGAGAATCCTTCTTTTTCTATGAGGGAATTAAAGAAGTTCCTTCCTGGTTTAGCGGACAGTATCCATTTATTAAATAAGATTCCATGGTAATTCGTATCCTTACGGTAGCAAGTTTTTTTCTTTCTACGCTTTTGTCGGCTCAACAATACACTCGTTTTGTAGACCCCTTTTTAGGAACAGGTGGTCACGGACATGTGTACCCTGGTGCTACTGTTCCATTTGGAATGGTGCAGCTTAGTCCAGATAATGGCGTTGAGGGATGGGACTGGTGTAGTGGATATCATTACAGCAGTAATACCATTGCCGGCTTTAGTCATACACACTTGAGTGGTACCGGTATTGGAGATTGGTGTGACATTTCAGTACTTCCAATAACAGATACAACTCAAATACGATCAAAAAAAATATTCATTTCTTTTAGTCATCAAGACGAAAAAGCTAAACCAGGATTCTACCAAGTAAAAATGGGAAACGGCGTGTTAGCTGAGCTAACTGCTACTGATCGCATCGGCTATCACCGCTATACATTCCCTGATAAAAAAGGATGGATCCAGTTTGATATGGGGTTTGCAATCAATTGGGATCAACCAACCGCAGGACTTCTTCAATTGGTTGACTCCGTGACATTGGTCGGGTATCGCTACAGCACAGGATGGGCAAAAGGACAAAAAGTTTACTTCGCTGCCCGATTCAATCAACCTGTCAATGAACTATTATTTATCAATGATTCAACACATACTGCGAATAGAGCAGAGGGTAAAAATGTAAGAGTCGTTCTTCATTTCAATACTTTA
>JBILMC010000147.1:0-3871 GCA_044375755.1 Chitinophagaceae bacterium | reverse complement strand
GCTAAAATGAGCGTAATTTGAAATCCTTGAAATTACTAATGATGAAAGTTGGAGTCATTACATCGTTTTTAGAAAAGTGGGCACCCCTCTCACTGCAGGAGAGCTATGATAATGCAGGTTTATTGCTAGGGCAATCAAACTGGGAATGTACGGGTGTGCTTTGTTGTTTGGATGTAACAGAAACCGTGCTTGCGGAAGCTAAAAGAAAAAATTGCAATTTGATTGTAGCGCACCATCCACTCATATTTGGTGGATTAAAGCGAATCAATGGCAGTCATGCAACCGAACAAATTGTAGTTGAGGCTATAAAAAATGATATTGCTATTTATGCGATTCATACCAACCTTGATAATGTGCTGGATGGGGTGAATGGAAAAATTGCGGCTTTACTTGGCCTTCAACAATGCCGTGTTTTATTGCCTCGCCACCAGTCTTTAAAAAAACTAATCACCTACGTACCAATTGGTAGTCTGGAAAAAGTAAGAACAGCACTATTTGAAGCAGGAGCCGGGCATGTTGGAAACTATAGCGAATGTAGCTTTTCCAGTGTTGGAGAGGGCACTTTTAAAGGTGGGCTGGGCACCCAACCATTTGTAGGACAACCCGGGGTCTTACACATAGAGAAAGAAGCTAAACTGGAAGTTGTTTTGCAAGCGGCTAACACATTCGCTGTTTTGGAAGCGCTGCGTGCTGCTCACCCCTACGAGGAGGTAGCCTATGATTTGCTGACACTTGACAACGCTAATGATCAAATTGGCTCAGGCTTGATAGGCCATTTGCCAGAGCCGGTTGAAGAAGCCAGCTTTTTGAAGCGTCTATCCTCAATTTTCAAGGTTCCTCTTGTTCGGCATTCCACGCTTTTGGGTAAAACCATCCAAACTGTTGCCGTCTGTGGCGGTGCTGGACATTTTTTGATAAAAAATGCCTTAAAGGCTGGGGCACAAGCATTTATAACTGCTGATTTAAAATACCACGACTTCTTTTTGGCAGATAACAAGATACTTTTGGCAGATGTGGGTCACTTTGAAAGTGAGCAGTTTACGATTGACCTTCTTCAGGAGCGTTTAGCCGAAAAATTCCCTACCTTTGCCGTCCTCAAAACAAGCGTTTCCACAAATCCGGTCAACTATCTATGGCACAAGTAAAAGATTTCTCGATCCAGGAAAAGCTGGTCTCTCTGGTGACCCTTCAGCAAATTGACAGCAAATTAGATGAGATTAAGATCCTGAAAGGGGAGCTTCCTATGGAAGTCGCTGATCTGGAAGATGAGATCACTGGTTTGAATGCCCGTAAAACCCGTATAGAAGAAGAAATCAATGGGGTGACCGAGTTTATCGAGCAACGTAAGTTGGCAATTAAGGAGTCAGAAGCGCTCATCAAAAAGTATGAGAAGCAAAGTGAGAATGTAAAGAACAATCGCGAATACGAAGCTGTTAACAAAGAGATTGAAATGCAGCAGCTTGATATCAAACTGGCTGAAAAGCACATCAAAGATGCTACTGATGAGATTGCTGAAAAAGCTGTTTTATTAGACAAGGCCAAAAAGAATATTGCCGCAAAAGAAGGCGTGTTGACAAGTAAAAAAGAGGAACTTGAAAAGATTATCACAGCCAACGAAAAAGAAGAAAAGAAATATAAAAAGCAGGCTGAAGAAGCAAAGCTGCAGGTAGATCCACGTTTATTAGCTAGTTACGAGAAAATCCGTACAAACTATAGAAACGGATTGGCAGTAGTTTCCGTAGAAAGAGACGCTTGTGGTGGATGTTTTAATGCGATCCCTCCTCAAAAACAAAGTGAAATCCGCCAGCATAAAAAAATCATGATCTGCGAAAATTGTGGTCGTATTCTGGTTGATGAAGATTTAAGTGCAAAAGTGGAAATTTAACCCCCTTCTACAGTAAATAACTGATCCCGTTCCAAATGGAGCGGGATTTTTTAGAATAATCTTTTGTTGCGGAGTTAATTCCCTTTGTGACTCTCGCAAATCGCGCTAATTTGTGCGCATGCTGAAAAGGCTTTTTATCCAGAATTATGCCATCATCGATGAGGTTGAGATTGAACTCAGTAATGGGTTTAGTGCAATCACTGGCGAAACAGGTGCTGGAAAGTCAATTTTGATGGGTGCACTGGGTCTTATTTTAGGGGAGCGAGCTGACTCAACTGTGCTCAGTCAAAAGGAAAAAAAATTAGTGGTAGAAGGGGTTTTTGACCTAGGTGCAGACCAACGTGTGTATCAATTTTTACTCGCAAATGAGTTGGAGACTGGGCAGGAATTGGTTCTTCGACGAGAGATAAATCCTCAAGGTAAATCAAGAGCTTTCATTAATGATACGCCCGTTAATTTAGGACAGCTGCAACAAATTTCTTCATTGCTTGTCGATTTGCATCAGCAATTTGATACACTTCAATTAGGCCAAGAAGATTTTCAACGAGAGGTGCTGGATGCGTTGGCTGGACAAATTTCTTTAGTAGAGGAGTATCGATTGAGTTACGATAAGTGGATACAAACTAAAACTATTTTACAAACATATCTAGATCAAAAATCTTCTTCTGATGCAAGGGCAGAATACAACAAATTTCAATGGGACGAATTAGAAGCAGCTGCATTTCGGGCTGGTGAATTGGAAGAGTTGGAGGCTGAGCTCAAATTGCTCACACATACGGAGGAGGTTCAAAAAGTTTTTACACGTATCACTTCTTTCTTAACCGAAGGCGATGAGCCGGCGTTGGCGCAGTTAAAGTCATTTTTGCAATCCTTAGCTGAATTTCGGGATATGCATGAAGCATTTCCCCCGTTGGAAGATCGGCTCCGTTCATCGTATGTGGAGTTACAGGATCTTTCTAGAGAGTTTGATAAACTTTCTTCCAATTTTGGAGGAGACCCAAAACGGTTGGAGTGGGTTTCCGAGCGGCTTTCACTGGGGTATCGACTTTGTAAAAAGCACCAGGTAACGACTACTGCAGAACTGCTTGCCATACAAGAGGAGCTGGCTAAACAATTACAGCAATTTCTGAATATTGATCAGTTGATTGTTCAACAGCAAAAAGAGGTGGCCGCTTCCGAGAAAAAAGCTGTTGAATTAGCGAGTCGCGTTTCAAAAGGAAGGGAAAAACAAATCAAAGGATTTGAAAAACGAGTGCATGAGTTATTACATCGGGTTGGAATGCCATCAGCAAAAATCAAGGTACAACTTACTGCAGAGCAACTGGGTCCACACGGAAATGATGCCATAGAGTTTTTATTTGACGCCAATAATAGTGGGCAATTTCATCCATTACGTAAAGTAGCAAGTGGGGGTGAACTTAGTCGTCTTATGTTGTGTATCAAATCCCTGGTAGGAGATTCATTAAAATTTTCTACGCAAATCTTTGACGAAATCGATACGGGTATAGCGGGAGAAGCGGCCAGACAAGTGGGATTATTATTAAAAGAATTATCTGCAAGTCGCCAAGTAATTTGCATTACGCATCAGCCTCAGATTGCCGGTAAAGCGTACACTCATTTTTTTGTTTACAAAGACAAAGTTTCGGGGTCAACTGGTGCCGCACGCACATTTATACGGCCACTAAATTCAGAAGAAAGGGTACAAACTATTGCACAGATGATTGGGGGCGAAAATCCCACTCCTGCAGCATTAGCTAACGCGCGTGAGCTTTTGTCCTGACTGTGGATAACCTGATTTTTTTGGTGTAGAACTGGTGAAGAAAGAAAAATTTTTTCCATTTTCCTTTTGGGGTTTATTTCGCCGTTCGACATTTGAATTTTTAAATCCCTTTTACTATGGAGTTATCGAACATAAATAAGGATCGGCAGCGTAAACGTAAATCGGCTGTAGAGTTAGGCACGATGGTGTATGGTAAGGTTCCTCCA
>JBILMC010000145.1:0-3923 GCA_044375755.1 Chitinophagaceae bacterium | reverse complement strand
AGGGTTTTCCTGTTTGCCAAATCACCTGGATATTAGCAGCTAATAATCGATCCAATCCATTGCTGATGGCTTCATTAATGGAGCGGGCCCCTAAGCTTCCACCAACAACTAATAAGGTTGGTCGATTTGCATCCAGCTTAAAGTGCTTACGACTCTCTTCCAAACTTGGCAAAGGCTGCGTAATAACATCTCTTACCGGATTGCCTGTATAACAAACCTTTTCAGCAGGGAAAAAGCGATCTAGTCCCAAAACACCTGCAAAAACACAATTCACTTTTTTAGCCAATAACTGGTTGCTTCGACCTGCATAAGAATTTGCCTCGTGCAGAAATGTAGGGATACCATTTACCTGCGCTAATCGTAGAACAGGATAACTTGAGTAACCACCCACACCTAGTACGGCATCAGGTTTAAATTGACGCAATACTTTTCTGACCTGCCAAAAACTTTTAAGCAGCTTCCAGGGAAGTCCAATATTTTTTATCAAAGAGCTTCTATTAAAACCCGCTATATCGAGTCCCTCGATGGGATAACCCGCTTGCGGAATTTTTTCCATTTCCATTTTTCCCTTTGCACCGACAAAGAGAATTTCAATAGACGAATCCATTTTTTTCAGTGCACCAGCAATAGCTAATGCCGGAAAAATATGCCCCCCTGTCCCGCCTCCCGCTATGATGATTCGTCTGCTCATGCTGCCACTGCCTTTGCATCTCCCTCTTTATCTTTCCCCTCTAATTGTTCTACATTTCGTGCCACACTCAAAATGATTCCAATTGCTAAACAGGTAAAGATGAAGCTGCTTCCTCCCATACTGACCAATGGTAACGTAACACCTGTAACAGGAAATAAATTGACTGTTACAGCCATGTTAGCTAATGCCTGAATGACCAGTGTAAAGCTTAGTCCTAATGCCAGAAATGCGCCAAAGGCAAATGGACAACGCTTAAATATTCGTATGCACCGATAGAGAAACACCAGATACACAAATACTATAAAGCCTCCACCCAACAAACCATACTCCTCAATGATAATTGCATAAATAAAATCATTGTAGGCCTGTGGTAAAAAGTCGCGCGTAGTACTATTTCCTGGTCCCACACCTAACAATCCTCCTTTTGAAACCGCAATTTTTGCTTGATTAACCTGGTACTCATCGGTATCAACATCCGTGCTACCATATATAAAACTCTCAACTCGACTAATCCAAGTATCTACTCGCCTCGTCAATGTTCCTTCCTCTTTTTTCACAACAGTGATAGGCTCATCCGTCTCTTCTTGTTGGTGCTTAACTACTGCAGCAGCAATCAACATCGTAATTGGAATAAAAGCCAGTCCTACCGTAATTAATAAATGTTTAGTACTTGCTCTTCCAATAAATAATAATAATAAGCAACAAGCACCCAAGAGTAATGCGGTAGATAAATTGGCTGGGGCAATCAATAAACAGGTAACCGCAACAGGCCAAATGACCATTAAATAACCCTTTTTAAACTCCTTGATCATATCTTGTCGCTTACTAAGTAATCGAGCCAGATACATGAATAAAGCAAGTTTTGCCAGGTCAGAGGTTTGAACTGTCATATTAATCAAGGGCAACCGAATCCAGCGACTTCCCTCATTCATTGTTACGCCAAAAAACAACGTATAGATTAAAAGTGGAATTGAAACCAGATAAACGATTCGTGCTGCCTTTGAATAAAACGTGTAATTAATCAGATGTGCCACGTAGATCACGAGAAGACCTCCAAGAATAAACCCAACCTGCTTGAATAAATAAACTTCTGTATTGCCCTTATAAAATTTGTAGGCAAGCGAGCCTGTAGCACTATACACCGCTAACAAGGAAACTAAGGTAAGTAGCACTACCAAGGCCCAAATAACTTTATCACCCTTTGTTTTTTGCAACAAACGTTCCGTGGTAAAACTATTCCGGAGCTCGGTTAATCGTATGTCTCTGGTTGTTTCCATGCTTATAGATCTCGAACAGCGTTTTTAAATTGCTGCCCTCTGTCTTCATAATTTTTAAATAAATCAAAACTTGCGCAAGCCGGACTCAATAACACAGCATCCCCTTTACCGGCAAGACGAAAAGCCAACTGTACCGCTTCAGCAGCGTCTTGTGTATCAATTAGAGTAGGAACTACTCCATCAAAAGCCTCGTGAATCTTCTTAGTGTCAACACCCAAACAGATAATTGCTTTCACCTTCTCTTTCACACCCTCTAGCAATAAGGAATAATCATTTCCTTTATCTACGCCTCCCAAAATCAAAACAGTTGGCTTTGTCATACTTTCTAATGCATACCATGTGGAATTGATATTGGTTGCTTTACTATCGTTGATAAACTCTACGCCACGCACAGTCGCAACAAATTCCATTCGATGCTCCAGTTGTTCAAAATGCTGAACTGCATCTCTGATCTTATCTTTTCGAATGGTTAGCGTTGCCGCTGCTACACAAGCCGCCATGGTGTTGTATTGATTATGCTTGCCTTTCAGCGCAAAATCAAATACACTCATGGTCATAACTTCATTACCTGTACGTATGTACATGTCTCCGTCTTTAATAAACCCTCCATTTGGTACTTCTCTTTTCATGCTAATCGGCAGTTGAGTTGATTGAATAGTGAATGAACTGATATATTGTTGGGTCACTTCATCATCGGCACAGTAAATGAAAAAATCCTGCGGCCGTTGATTCATCGTAATCCGAAACTTGCTCTTGATATAATTAAGAAAAATATATTCGTAACGATCCAGATGATCTTCGGTGATATTCGTTAGGATAGCAATGTCGGGCCTAAACTGATCAATGTCGTCTAACTGAAAACTGCTTACCTCTACTACATACAACGCATGAGGTTTCAGTGCAACTTGTCGAGCAAATGAGTAGCCAATATTTCCTACTAATGCTACATCCAAACTAGCCGACTTACATAACTGATAGACCAGTGAAGTTGTAGTTGTCTTTCCATTACTACCCGTAATTGCCACGATGCGGCTATCTCCTTTAAACCGGTAGGCTAACTCCACTTCGCTAATTACAGGAATTCCTTTTGCTCGAACGGCTTTCATGACCGCTGTCTTTTCTGGTATGCCTGGACTTTTCACTATTTGGTCAGCAGCCAGAATTTTATCCATATCATGTTGCCCTTCCTCAAAAGCAATTCCTTTCTCATGGAGTTCGCTACGATATTTTTCTTTCAAAGAGCTTCCATCAGAGAGAAAAACCGAATACCCCATTTGGCTGGCCAGTATGGCTGCCCCTACTCCACTTTCTCCTCCTCCAATGATGACAAGTTTCATTGTCATTTTATTTTTACCCTCTTGCTTAACGTAGCTTAAGGGTTACAATACTTAATACCACCAATAACACTGTCACAATCCAAAATCGTGTCACGATTTTTACCTCATGATAGCCCTGCACCTGGTAGTGATGATGCAAGGGTGCTTTCAAAAAAATTCTTCTCCCTTCACCATATTTACGTTTGGTGTATTTGAAATAACCTACTTGGAGAATAACACTGAGCGACTCTACCAAAAACACACCGCAGAAAATTGGAATTAGTAATTCTTTGTGCACGATAATAGAAAGCGCTGCAATCACACCACCCAACATTAAACTCCCTGTATCCCCCATAAATAATTGTGCAGGAAATGAATTGTACCATAAAAACCCAACACAAGCTCCAATCATCGCAGCAATGTAGACTGAAAGCTCACCAAGATTGGGGATGTACATAATGTTGAGGTAATCGGAAAAAACTAGATTACCACTTGCATAGGCAAAAACGCCCAATAAAACACCAATCAAAGCTGCCGTGCCCGTTGCTAACCCATCTAATCCATCTGTAAGATTCGATCCATTGGAAACAGCTGTAATAATGAAAATGACAATCAGAATATATAACACCCAGGTATAAT
>JBILMC010000144.1:0-3933 GCA_044375755.1 Chitinophagaceae bacterium | reverse complement strand
TAAGGCTGACTTTTTAATTTTTCCATCTGCGCTATCTAGATATACCAGGATACTCATAAATAAGTTTTATCGGTTTAGATTACTTTAGCTTCTTCATGTAAAAGACGTACTAGTTCCTCTGGTTGGTCTGCAGGTATCAATTTGACTCCAGACTTTGCAGTAGGAAGATGATACTGTTCAATACTGGTAAGAGTACTGGAGGAAACTGGCTCTACTGCATGCAAGGGCTTCGTTCTGGCTGCCATGATCCCTCTCATGTTTGGTATTCTTGCTTCTGCCATACCCTTTTGTGCACTTACCACAAGAGGTAATGGGGCTTCACATATCTCCTCCCCGCCTTCAATTTCTCTGGTTACTGTTACCTGATTATTTTGGATTTCCAATTTAGTAGCAAGACTGACAAAAGGATAATCTAGAAGTCCGGCAAGGATACCGCCCATTGCAGATCCGTTGTGGTCTATGGTTTCCTTACCCGTTAATATAAGGTCATAGTTTCCACTTTTTGCAACTGAAGCTATTTGCTCTGCTACAAATTGCCCGTCTGTGGCAATGGCATTTATACGAAAAGCTTCATCACCTCCCAGTGCAAGTGCTTTACGAATAATAGGATCGGCATCTGGCTCACCCACGGTGATCAGATGAAGAATAGCAGAAGGATTAGCCTCTTTTAATTCAATGGCTCTAACTAGGGCAAACCACTCATCCCAAGGATTGACAATCCATTGTACCCCGTTGGTGTCGAATTTCGTGTTGTTATCAGTGAAGGCTATTTTTGCCGTGGTATCCGGCGTTTTACTGATGCATACCAAAATCTTCATGTGCGTTAGATTAAACGGTTCAAATAGTTGTTATTGCAACTATGCAAAGATAAGTTTTGGAGTAGCTTCAAAAAAAGGATTACCTGGTGTTTTTTATCACATAAGTAGTAAGGTATCAGTCGCCAGGCGATTCTTTTTTACGGCATGCATTAGCCCTAGAATTTATTAAGCGCGGTGACGACCTTCAGGCGCGTCGGTATTTTGAAGAATTATTGGATGCGGACCCGCAATATGTTGGAAGCTATTATCACCTGGCAAAATTACTCGAGCGAAACGGGGATACTTCTGCTGCCATACAGACCTACGAAAAAGGAATGGAACAAGCGAAAAGGGTGCAGGATCAACATGCATTTAATGAACTACGGGGAGCCTGGGAAGAACTAACTTTTTAATAAGTAGCATTGATTGAAATTAAAAAATTGATATCAGCAATAGCTCCAGTTAATTCTGGAGATGGGTTTTTAATTGCAGTTAGCGGAGGGCTGGACTCCACCGTTCTATCTACGCTTTGTTACAAGGCTGGTTTAAATATCGAATTAGCACATTGTAATTTTATGTTGAGAGAACAGGAGAGTGACCGGGATGAGCAATTTGTTCGTGCGATCGCAACTCAATGGAATGTCCCCTTGCATGTCAAAAGATTCAATACAGCCATTTTTGCCAATGAAAATAAGCTCTCCATACAAGAGGCAGCCCGTCAACTTCGATACAATTGGTTTAAAGAGTTGATAAGCTCTAATAATCATCTCAGCTGGGTGCTTACAGCGCATCATCAAGATGACAATGCTGAGACCATCGCCATGCATTTTTTTAGAGTAACGGGTATTCCTGCTCGTTCAGGCAACGTTTTACGTCCTTTATTGACAGTTAGTTATAACGATATTCAAAATTATGCAGCTGCTCATCATGTTAAATTTGTGACAGATTCAAGCAATTTGAAAGAGGATTATACACGTAATTATTTCCGTCATACGATTCTGCCTGCAATTGAAAAAGTGTTCCCGACTGTCAAACAGAATCTCTTGGGTAATAGCAAAAGAATTGAACAAGCTGATCAACTACTACAGATTTATGTTGAACAATTTAGAAAGAAGTACTTATTACAAAAACAAAATGAATATCACCTTTCTATTGCTCAATTAAAGAAATTTGGACACACTTCTTTGTTATTTGAATTGTTGCATCCTTTTGGGTTTACACCTGGCCAGGTGGAGGAGGCAGCTCTTCTTTTGAATGCCAGAACTGGAGCGCAATTAGAGGCTGCAACTGGACAGTGGCGATTGATAAAAAATCGAAAGCAGTTAATCTTAGCTCCCATGTTATCCACCAAAATTAACTATATCGAGGTGGTGAGGGTCAATGAAGAAATAAAATACCCAGAAGGTATTTTGACCTTTCTTTCCGCCAAGACTAGTGAGATTACATTTGGAAACGAAAAGCAAGTTTTTATAGATTCTAAGCTTTTGCAATTTCCTCTTTTGTTGCGTAAATGGAAAGAGGGGGACTATTTTTATCCGTTGGGAATGCGTAAAAAGAAAAAAGTATCCCGCCTCTTAATTGATTTAAAATTTTCCACTTCTGAAAAAGAAAAGGTTTGGGTCTTAACGACGGGTGATAAAATTTGCTGGGTTGTAGGAATTCGGTTAGATGATCGGTTTAAGATTACCAATCAAACTAATGAAGTGATTCAAATTATTTTCGATTCAGGCTTAGCGTAAATAAGCTGTAACTTGTAATATAAAATTATCCAAAACAGCAGTCTGGCTTTTGAAATAATAGGCTACAGCTAGTGTAAAAATTACTCCATAAATAGCTCCGCCAATATGTGCGGCATGGTTGATATTGTCTTTCCCTTTTTTATATAAATACGATGAGAGTAGTAGATAAGCAGGTCCAAACATAAAACCAGGAATAACGGGCGGCAGAATGAAGAAGCCAATTTTTATTGTTGGATTTAGAAGTATTGCGGCAAATAAAATAGCACTTACTGCTCCTGATGCACCCAAACTTGCATATCGATTGTTTTGCTTGTGTTTCCAATAGGAAGTAATCATTGAAAAAGGGAAAGCCGAAAGTTGAATAGAGTATTGCCCCTTTTTCTCCAAATAAATTGTCGCTATTGAACTGCGCTTCTAGCCCCTCCCCAAATAGATAAAGGGTGAGCATGTTGAATAATAAATGCTCCCAATCTGCATGAATTAGTCCGCTTGTAAAAAAGCGATACCATTCATTTCTTTTTTGAATTAGAACCGGTTTGAAAAGAAGTTGTTCTTTAATTGTTGTACTTGAAAATGCGGCAATACTGACTATTGCTGTTATTAAAATTATTATTTGAGTATTGCTTAGCATTAGCTATGGTGATATTTTTCATTTCTCAAAATCGTAGCCGCTCGGTAAAGTTGTTCCACCAAGATAAGACGTACTAATTGGTGAGGGAAAACTAGTTTGGATAAACTCCAGGTAAAATTGGCCCTTTTCATTATACTTACATCTACTCCAAATGCGCCACCAATCAGGAACACAACATTTTTATTTCCTTCATTTGCTCGCTGTTGTAAAAATTTAGCCAACTCTGGTGAGGTGAGTTCTTTACCTTTTTCATCAAGCAACACCAAATAGTCATCTGTTTGAAGCCATTCAAGAATTACATCTGCTTCTCTTTTTCTAATATCCAATTCACTTAGCATCCCTGAATGTTTGGGTGCAGGAAGGAGTGTCCATTCAGTTTTAAAATAATGGCTGAGTCTTTTCGTGAATGTATCAGTACCCGCTTTTACATAGGGTTCATGACTTTTGCCAATAGCCCATAAACAAATCCTCATTTGTTAAAAATATTAAATATACCCTAACTTTCCAGTATGATAAAAATACTAGCTCGACTTTCGCTTTTATTGCTATTTGTCTTTCAAATTATAGTTACAAGTGGTCAACATCAACCTATAGGAGTATTTGATTCAGGAACTGGTGGATTAACCGTTTTAGAAGCTATGCTCAACCTTGATGCTTTTAACAACAAAACAGGCAAGCCAGGTGCTGATGGGATACCTGATTTTCGTGATGAACACTTTAATTATCTGGCTGACCAAGCAAACATGCCTTATGGGAATTATGCAGC
>JBILMC010000143.1:0-3937 GCA_044375755.1 Chitinophagaceae bacterium | reverse complement strand
AAATATTGTATTTACAGTAAAAGCAGCATTGGGAAGACTCAGATTAATCAATCCTAAATTATTATTCTGGGAGTGCGTTGCACTTAGCGATAAATTGTATGGCTTGTCTTTCCAATTTTTTGAAAAATTAATAGAGGACCCCATAATATTTTGAAAGGGCAAAATTGCGTTGCCCGGAATGCTTTGGTTATACTTGGTAGAACCTGCATTAACGTTAGCAGAAAAAGTCACCCCTGGCCTTGCACGACTATCAACTGAGTGACTCCAAGAAATATTAAAAACTTTACTAGAGGAAAAATCGGGATCACCTTTAAAGTTTTGCTTTGAAGACCTGAAATTAAATGCGAGTCCCCCATTATAACGATAACGAGTACGATAGGATGCCCCAATTGAAGTGGCCCACTCGCCGTAAGAAAAAAGATCAGCACCCCATTTTACATCCCAATGATCATTGATTACTTTGTAATACCCAATTTCCTGTATGCCGATACCTCTTCGCTCATCCGTAATAAAGTTTGGCCGCAGCATACCAGAATGTCTTCCCTGGTTCAATGGATAAAACCCAAAAGGTAAATAAATAGGAACTGGAACACCTTCAAATTCAGGATGAGCAGGGCCTGATACCGCCAACTTTTGGTTAATCACTTTCATTTTCCCAGCTACAAAAGCAAAATGTGGCTCATCCAACATACAAGTTGTAAAACGAGCAGATCGTATAAAAGTCGTGTTAGCATTTACCTTTTTTGCTTGTTCGCCAATAACTAAAATTTCACCCTGCTGTGTATATGTTTTTTTAGTTAATCCAACTTGTGTTTTAAAATTATAGCGAATTGTGTCATTTGTCATCTCAGAATCACCAGTCTTAAAAAAAGCAGCGTCCACTGTGTTGCCAGTACTATCAACAGATCGAACGGCAGTAACAATTTGCGTTCGTTGGTCTACTTCCACCCGAGGAGCGGTTAATACCATATCCGTGTAGGTAGTTTTTGTTTTACCGTACAATAAAACTTTTTTATCTCGAACAAGTACTACTGCAGAATCTTCGGCCTCATATCGTAGTGGAGCATCTAAGGTACCCGCAGAGCGCTTCAGCCTGAATGTATCGACTTGCTGCACCGAAGAATCTCTTGACAGGGAACGGGTTGGAATGGTATCCTTCTGCTGATATGTTAAGAAACTGCGAAATGTACCACTTGTACTCGCAGCAAAAGAGGTTATACACGCATGGGTATAAATTAAAGCAACAAAACCCATCCGCCAAAAGCAGCATTTTGGCTTAAATTTGTGGATCATGAACATGTAGCGGGGCAAATGTAACCTTTTATGGTTTTGCTGCTTGCCTCCTGTAACTAACAAAATGTGAATATTACCCTCTCAACAACTATGACTTTACGAATTTTCTTTCTATTTATACTCGCAAGTGCTTTCATTACTGTTTCTTCCTTTGTGCAAGACCAATCCCCTAACGTGGGAAGTAAAAAAGTGATTAGTACCGTTATCATTGATCCTGGACACGGCGGATCAGATTTTGGTGCCAGAGGAAGGTACAGCAACGAAAAGGACATCTGCTTAGGAGTTTCTTTGAAACTTGGCGAACTGATTAGTAAAGAGTTTCCCTCCTTGCGTGTTTTATACACAAGAACAGAGGATACTTATCCGGAACTGCACGACCGAGCAAAATTTGCTAATGGCAATAAAGGAGATCTTTACTTATGCATTCACGTAAATGCAGCACGAGGAAAAAGAGTTGGAGAAATCGTTGGATACAAAACAGTCACCTATTATACCGGTAAAGGAGCTAGCAGAAAAAAAAGAACCAAGAAAGTACCTCAATACAGATACACTAATTTACCAAGTGAAGCAAAAGGTACAGAAACCTACATTTGGGGAGCTCATCGAAGCGAGGACAAAGAATTAGCAGTAATCGAAAATGCTCCCATGATGCAGGAAGATAACTATGAGCAGAACTATGGCAATGTGGATGTGAACTCTCCGGAATTTATTGCTATTTCCTTGCTAAAAACAAAACAGTATTTCAAAAGAAGTGCCACTCTTGCCGGATTCATCCAAGATGAATTTGCAAAAGTGGGTCGGGTAGATCGTGATGTTCGTCAACGTGCAATTGGGATTTGGGTATTACAAGCAACTGCTATGCCAAGCGTTTTAGTGGAAACTGGCTTTATTTCCAACCCTGAAGAAGAGGATTATTTGAATAGCCAACAAGGACAAGAAGAGCTATCTGCTTGTATTGTAAGAGGATTAAAAAATTACCTGGCTTGGATAGAACAAAATCAGCAAACAGGCGGAGCTGAAACAAACGCTTCTACCCTTGCCAAAACAATGTCTTTTCTGGAAACGGTAGAGAATAGACATAAACTGTCTAGCAAATGAAAATTTCCAACGAAACAAAAGTAGGAGCACTGACCGTATTTTCGGTTGCATTGCTTTTTATCGGCTTTAATTTTTTAAAAGGCCGAGACGTATTCAGTAGCACAAAAAAAATCTATGCAGTTTTTACCGACTTGGGAAGTTTAGAAAAATCCAATGAGGTAAAAATTAATGGACTTCCTGTTGGAACTGTATATCAAAAAAAGGAAAAAGACAAAGATGTTAGTGCGATTGTTGTAACCATCACATTGACCCGTGATATTAATATTCCTAAAAATTCTGTGGCCTATATTGCCTCCAGCCTGGTAGGATCATCCTATATTGTAATTGAAAGAGGAAATGGAGCAGAAATGCTTCAAGATGGCGACACCATCTTAACCAGAAAGGAGACCGGACTATTAGGGGATGTAAAAGCACAACTAGACCCCACAATAAGCAGTTTCAGAGGAATTCTTGACTCGTTAAAAAATACACTGGCGGGAATTAATAGCATACTCGATAGTAAAACCCGACAACACCTTAGACAGACAATCGCGAATCTTGATTCTTCTAGCGCAGCTTTACGTTCGTACATGCAAATAGACCAAGGTCCGATTCACCAAACACTAACTAACATTGAGGCCGTTTCTGAAAGGTTGAAAGCCAGCTCTTCCTCTTTTGAAACAACCGCAGAAAATGCGAAGTCTTTTTCCAGCCAGCTTGCATCGCTCAATATTCGACAAACAGCAGATTCACTTGACGCAGTAATCATACAATTAAAAAAACTCTCCTCGTCAATAAATAATGGTGAAGGAACCTTAGGTGCAATGATTAAAGATCGATCTGTTTATGACCAGCTTAACCAAACTGTACTAAGTGCAGAGCTATTATTAGACGATCTTCGCACACATCCAAAAAGATATGTCAGCTTCTCAATTTTTGGTAAAAAAGAGAAGTCCCTTCCCTTGCAATCTCCCCTAAATAAAGATTCTACATCCAGTAAGTCCCCATGAGAAATTTACTAGTATGTAAATTGATTTTCCTAATAATTCTTATTGGACTTTGCTTCCCAGTAGTGGGACAACAGAGAGTTGTTGCTGTTGATTCAATTACCGCAACACAGGATACCAATAAAATCGAAATAATTGGAGCAGATCGATTGACACTACTAAAAGTCAATGATTCTACTTCATTACAAATACTTGCTGGGCATGTTCGCCTAAAACAAGGAAAAGCTTTTTTCTTTTGCGATAGTTGTGTTTTAAATAATAGCGGAAAACTATTTGAAGCCTGGAAAGACGTACAAATAAAAGATGGTGACAGCATTCAGGTATATGCAAAACATTTAAAATACCTGATTGAAAAAAAACTAGCTTATTTAGATGGCGGCGTAAAATTGTCAGATCAAAAATCGATTTTAACCACTCCCGATTTGGAATACAACCTGAACACAGATATTGGATTTTATACGAACGGAGGCCGTGTTGTAAACAAAAAAACAGTATTAACAAGCCGAGAGGGATACTATTACGCATCTTTAAAAGAAATTTATTTTAAAAAAGATGTCAAC
>JBILMC010000142.1:0-3969 GCA_044375755.1 Chitinophagaceae bacterium | reverse complement strand
ATCTGTTATACTAACACCCAATGCGGCAGCCTTAAGTCGATCAATTTCAACTCTTACTTCTGGGCGATTGAACTTCAGGTCAACATCTGGGTTTAAAAGTATTTTGCTATTTCTTGCTTCTTCTAAAATTTTAGGTAATGCCTTTGTGAGTTTATCGAAATTATTATTTTGAATGACAAATGCTACTGGCTGTCCCCCACGGCGATTCACAGAAATGGTTTGCTCTTCAATGACAAAACCGCGCCCTACGTTGTATTTGCCAATATTTTTATTCACTGCTTTTACAATATCCGACTGCGAACGTTTTCTCTCATTTGGATCTACGAGCATAATACGCAAATAGCCAGTATTAGAATTTCCAGTTCCAATAAAACCTGGAGCAGTTAAGCTAAATACCATTCTTCTTTCAGGAATGGAATCAAGCACCATTTCAGTAACATTGGTGATGTAATTATCCATCGCATCAAATGAGGTACCCTCCGGTGCGGTTAATTGTATCCTAAATTGACTTCTATCTTCTAAAGGGGCTAATTCTGATTGCAAGTTTGATCCAATAAAATAGATAGCACCAGCGCAAAGTGCGATAATGACAAGGGCTACCCATTTAATTTGCATAAAACTGGTGAGCAATCGTTGGTAGGTATTTTCTAACCCGTTGAAAAATGGTTCTGTTAATCGATAAAACCAAGAGTGCGTCGTAGGATTTTTTCTAGTCAGTTTTACGTTAAGCACTGGAGTTAAAGTCAACGACACAAATGCAGATATTAATACGGCGCCAGATACAACTACTCCAAATTCTCTGAATAATCTTCCTACAAATCCCTCCAAAAAAATGATGGGCAAGAACACAACAGCTAGTGTGATTGAAGTGGCAATGACAGCAAAATAGATTTCTTTTGATCCCTCCAGCGCTGCTTGCCATTTATTCATTCCTTTTTCGATTCGCTTGTAAATATTTTCGGTAACTACAATGCCGTCATCTACGACAAGACCTGTGGCTAGCACTATGGCAAGAAGTGAAAGAACATTGATGGTGAATCCCATTAAATACATAATGAAAAAAGCACCAATGAGTGATACCGGAATATCGATTAGTGGACGTAGCGCAATCACCCAGTCGCGGAAGAAGGCATAAATGATCATGACCACCAATAGAAATGAAATCATCAACGTTTCCCGTACTTCCAAAATTGATTTTTTGATGAATTTTGTTTGGTCCATTCCCACGTTTAGGGTGATATCGGAAGGGACATCTTTTTTTATCTGCTCTAATCTTTTATAAAATTCACCTGCAATCGCAACATAGTTTGATCCAGGTAGGGGAATGAGTGCTACCGAGATCATAGGAATGCCATTGCCTCTTAATAGAGTTTCTTCGTTTTCTGGGCCAAGACTAGCTTCCCCAATATCACTGAGACGAACATCGGTGCCGTTTATATTTTTAATGATTACATTGCTGAAGTCCTCTTCTGAGTTGAGTCTGCCAAAAGTTCTAACGGAAAGCTCGATTGAGCTTCCATAAATTTTACCTGAAGGTAATTCTGAGTTCTCTCTAGATAAAGCTGCTTGAACATCGTTTACAGTTATTCCTCTGGCTGTCATTTTATTTGGATCTAGCCAGATTCGCATGGCATATCTTTTCTCACCCCATATTTGTATTCCGCTTACGCCAGGGATGGTTTGTAAACGTTCAACAAGTACATTGGTTGCAAACTCTGTTATTTGAAGAGGGTTTCTAATGGGGCTCTGTACAGTCATGGAGATGATAGACTCCGAGCTAGCATCCGCTTTAGCAACAACTGGGGGAGAATCGAGGTCAGAGGGAAGTGAGCGAACTGCTTGAGATACTTTGTCCCTAACATCATTGGCTGCAGCCTCTAAGTCAACTCCTAATTCAAATTCAACATTGATATTACTGGTTCCATTACTACTTGAAGAAGTGATGTTTCGTATTCCGGCAATGCCATTAATCACTTTTTCAAGGGGCTCTGTTATTTGTGTTTCTACAATCTCTGGATTAGCGCCAGGGTAGGAGGTTCTTACACTGATGTTTGGGGGGTCGATAGCTGGGTAATCACGTACACCCAAAAATCTAAAACCAATTAATCCAAATAAAACGATGATGATGTTCATCACCACCGCTAGTACTGGTCTTCTTAAACTTAGCTCGGCAATGTTCATGATTAAGGATTCACTACTTTAGTAATTGTAAGTTTCGACTCAGGGCGGACGTTCATTAATCCTGTTACTACCACCGTATCGCCCAGCTCAATCCCATCGGTAATTTGCACTTTTTCGGAACTTCTTATTCCAGTAGTGATATCCTGAAAAACGGCAATTCCGTTTTTGTAAAGAATTACCTTTTTGCCTCTAGCCTGTGGTAAAATTGCTTGGGCAGGTATCAATTTAGATTGCAGATCGGGAGCAAAGCCAATTTTTACTTTTGCAAAACTTCCCGGTAGAATAGACTTGTTCGGATTATTTAGTTGCGCTCTAACTTGTAGGCTTCTGCTATTTTCAAGTACAGAAGATGAAGTTGCTAAAACAGTGCCAGTCGTTTGTTCGTTTGTGCCTGCAGTTAGTAGGGTTATCTTTTGCCCTATTGATATTTTCCCAATATATTTTTCAGGAACAGTAAAATCAACCTTTAAAAAATTGGTTTGATTGATAGAAGTGATGATTGTGGCTGGGGTAACATAGGCGCCCACGCTGAGATTTTTTAATCCAATTTTACCAGCGAATGGGGCTCTAATTTCTGTTTTGTCTAAATTAGTTTTGACGATACCAATATCGGCCTTTAAGTTGTTTACTTGTAATAAACTAATATCATAATCCTGTTGACTGATTCCCTGTGCCTTTAATAATTGAGATTGCCGTTCTTCCGTTTTTTGGGCTAATTGAAGTTGCACCTCTAGTTTTTTTAATTGAGCGACAAGATCACCGTCAAATAATTTAGCAATTAGTGTTCCTTTTTCAATTGTTTTACCCTCCTGAATATTTAAAGCAATTACTCTGCCGGCCATTTCAGGGTGAATTTCAACAGATTCGTTAGCTATTACATTACCAGGCACTTCAATTTCTTCTGTAAAAGATTCTGGCTTTACGATGTAGGCATGAACGCCTATGGACTTATTCTTTTCATTCTGTCCCAATTTTTCATTTTTCTTCTCGCCTTGGTTGGAATCTCCACATGCAAAAAGAAACAGGCAGCCTAAAAAGGGGAAGAATGAGTTTATTTTTTTCATAATAAAAAATACCGTTAAAGAAATATTAGTTGCTGGTTGTTTGACGATTTTTTTTCACTTTTCTTTTGGGTTAGCTTCTGCCAGTAATGTTGACTTGATCCAATGTGCTATAGTTGCACAATTTGTCAAATCATTTACTAGTGCGGTTACATGGCCCATTTTTCTTCCGGGCTTCGTGTTAGCCTTTCCATAAAGATGAACAAAAACAGTTGGATTTTCGCTTAGTTTTTCAAGACCACTATAACGCACCGGCCCCGAGTGGCCCTCTGCTCCCACTATGTTTACCATTAATGAGGGCTGAATTAGTTGGGTTGGGCCCAGTGGAAGGTTTAATAACACTTGCCAAACCATTTGAAATTGAGAAGTAGAGATGGCTTCAATGCTATGATGACCACTATTATGAACACGAGGCGCTGTTTCATTTACTAATACATCTCCTGATTTGTCAACAAAAAGCTCAACGGCAAATACACCAGGGGAAGAAAATTTTTTAATTAAGCAGGTTGTAATTTCTATTGCTTTATCGATTGTTGAAGAGGGGATTGTTGCCGGGCATAATTGATAATCTAATAGATTCAAGGCAGGGTCAAATATCATTTCAACTGGCGGAAATATAGCTGTATCTCCGTTGTCATTTACAGCTACCATCACTGCAATTTCTTTATCAATGTCCGCCATTTTTTCCAGGACTGAAGGAGCGTCAAAGCCAAGTGAAATATCTTCT
>JBILMC010000008.1:0-15821 GCA_044375755.1 Chitinophagaceae bacterium | reverse complement strand
TGCTGCTCGTCGAGAAGCAGCGGAGCTTGTAAAAAAAGGAATTGTAAAAGTGAATGGAGTCGTTATCACAGAGCCAGGTCATAAAGTGCTTCCAACAGATGTAGTAACAGTCAATGGGAAAAAAATAACTCGACAGCGCGAACTGATTTATATTTTATTGAATAAGCCAAAGGACTATATCACCACCACAGATGACCCGCAAAAAAGAAAAACGGTACTTGACATAATTGGTAAAGCTACCCGAGAGCGTATTTATCCTGTCGGAAGACTAGACAGAAATACTACCGGAGTTCTACTTCTGACAAATGACGGAGAACTAGCGCAACAACTCACCCACCCTAGCAATCAAATCAGGAAGGTATATCAGGTAACACTAGATAAACCACTAGAAAAGGCAGACTTTGAACAGATATTAAAAGGCGTAGTACTAGAGGATGGTCCTGCTCCCGTAGACGTACTTGCCTACACAGACTCCCGTGATAAGAGAAATGTAGGAATTGAAATCCACAACGGGCGCAACCGTATTGTACGAAGAATATTCGAACATGTAGGGTATGATGTAAAAAATCTAGACCGTGTTTTATTTGCCGGATTGACCAAGAAAAATGTAGACAGAGGCAAATGGAGATATCTCAATGAAAAGGAAGTACGGACCCTGAAGCATTTTAGTAAAGGGAAATAGTCATGAAACTTGATTGGCAAATCTTATCTGAAACAGTAAACTGGGTAGCCATCAATAAGCCATCTGGTTTACTATCAGTACCCGACCGGGAAGGAAAAGAAGTTTCCCTAAAGCAGCTTCTTCAAAAAAAATACGGAAGCATATTTGCCGTTCATCGCTTAGATAGAGATACAAGTGGCGTTATTTTATTTGCAAAAAATGAATTAGCCCACCGCCACCTATCTCAGCAATTTGAACAACGAAGTACGATCAAAATCTATGGCGGATTGGTGGTAGGGAAACCCGAGCCCCTCACGCAAATCATCAATAGTCCGATTAAAGAGCATCCGGTTATAGCAGGAAAAATGATTACACATCGTAATGGCAAACCTTCGCAAACAGAATACACCGTATCAGAAGTTCTTTCCCCTTACAGTTGGGTTACCTTTCAACTTCATACCGGTAGAACCCATCAAATAAGGGTTCACATGCAATCAATAGGTTACCCCTTAGCTTGCGACACAACTTATGGAGATGGGCAGCCCATCTTATTATCGAGGTTCAAATCAAGATACAAAATAGGTAAGGACGAAGAAAGCGAAAGACCGTTACTTAATCGATTAGCGCTACACGCACTTAGCTTACAATTTCAAGATTTGGATGGCAAATCTGTTACGATTGAAGCGGACTTGCCAAAAGACTTACAAGTCACCATTTTGCAACTCCGTAAATACGCGCGAAAAACTACTGTTGATCTCCAGTAATTTTTAAAACAGATTTGATGGCGCTGTTTTTTCTGAGCATGGCGGCAACGCCACAATATTTTTCCATTGACAAATCAATAGCCTTTTTGACTTTTTCTTCGTTTTCAATTTTTGTTTCAACTTGAAAAGTGAGAACGATATCTTTAAATACGCGAGGCAATTCATCTGTTTGCTCCGCCTCTGCTGTTACAACCAGGCCCTTAAATTCAACACGCATTTTTTGAAGAATTTCTACTACATCAACTGAAGAACAACCGGCAAGCCCGGCTAGTAATAACGCCTTAGGACTTATGCCTTCTTTCACATGTCCATCCATCAATACCTTTCCTGCATCGGGCTGTGTAGATTCAAAAAGTAATCCGCCTTTCCATACAGTGGTTGTTGTCATGTTAATTGGTGTTTTTGGTCTGACAAGATATTATCAAGTGTCCACTCCACTTTTTTAGCAAAGGGATGCACGCGCGCAGCACAATCTGTTTTTTCACAGATCTGGCAAGAGAAAGGAAGACAACCATCGCTATGTACAAACAACTCCAGCGATTCTCCAAATTCAGAGCGGACTAGTGTTGCCAACTGATCAATTTCTTCATGCGCTTCATGCACATTCAAATACCAAGGCAATGTCAAATGACAATCTAAATGAAGAATAGCTCCATACTTAATCACTCGAAGATTATGCAAGTCTACCCAATTGATATGACGATTTTTATTAAGCAAGGAGACCATTCTCTCAAGCAGCGTCAAGTCAGCCTTATCCATAATACCCGCTATTGAGTTCAATACAATTTTATAGCCGGTAAAAATTATAATGCCACCAAAAAGTAAAGCCACCGCACTGTCTACCCACACCCACTTCGTAAAAAATAGCAAAACAAGTCCGGCAATAATTCCAATAGTAGATAAGGTGTCAGTTTGCAAATGGCGCCCACTTGCTACCAGCGCCATCGATTGATTACGATTTCCTATTCGCACACAGGTGAATCCAATTAAATAATTAGCAACTGCTGTTATAGCAACGAGCCAAATACCCGTATCGATACTCGATAAGGGCTCCGGGTAGAGCAAGGTTTTTATCGCTTTATAAATTGTCAAGGAACCAGCTGTCAAAATGAGCGTACCCTCAATAGCAGCAGAAATAAATTCTGCTTTCCCATGTCCGTATGGGTGATCTTTATCTGCAGGCTTTGCTGAGATATAAAGACTGTAAAGTCCAATAAACCCGGCTGATACGTTAACGATACTTTCTAATGCATCTGTAAGAATAGCAACAGAGTTGGTAACATAGTAAGCAAAAAATTTAATCCCTAGTAACACTACCGAAAGTATTGCGACCCACTTTTGTACCCTTAAATTTTGTAAGGAGGATTGAGAAGATAATTTTTCAGACATGTGACTGGGCCGTTTTTTTCGAAAATTGAAAACGTATAGGAAACGATCTTAATAAACGAGCATAGGTTTCATTACTCAGTAATTTTGAATCCCGCATCGCTTTGTAGGTTAGAAATATGCCGATAGGAAATAACACAATACTCGCCATCCACATTCCCAACCAAGGCGTGAGCGTGTTTTCTTTTGCAAACTTTTCTCCAACAGTACTAGAGAAATAAAATAACATAAAAAATACAATGGCAAAAATGAGTGGCGTCCCTAGTCCTCCTTTACGAATGATTGCACCCAGTGGTGCACCAATCAGAAATAGAATAATACAGGCTAACGAAAGTGTGATTTTGCGATGCCACTCGATTGAATGTCGTCGAATAGACCTGGATTTATCCTCCAATACAGAACGTAGCGACTCAGCGCTCATCTTAATAGAAGAAGCGACACTCTTGGTAGCCGAATTACAATTGATCAATGCAGTATCTGGCAATAGTTGATTAAACTTTTTTTTACTATTAATCCATTTTTTTTCACCAGACGACAACTGATCTGTTTTCCAAGGTTTTTGGAGAACCGATGAAAACGTAAACAAATAAGCCATATCCTCACTCATTCTTTTAATCACATCCTTGCGTTCCTTTTGAATAGAGTCTAATGCCTTATTTAACTGACGCATACTAAACATGCGCTCATTATTCTTGTTAACACTATCTGCAGTACGACTATTAAACCCAAGGCTTCCCAAATCAAACTGCTTGTTATACGTTTTAAAACCTACCCGAATAAATTCACTCTTTGGACCTTCATAAGGATTTCCTCTTTCCTGATAACGCCAACCATCTTGTAGATTAAATTCGAGAATTCGTTTGTTTCCTGTAACTCTCATCACACCCGAGCGAGCCATGATGAAATTATCCTGTAATAAATTTCCCTGTTCATAAATAATCACATCCCGAATTACACTGTCATTAGATTCCTTTTTCCCAACTTTAATGGCATACCCGTTAATCCGATCGTAAAAAATACCTTCTTTCAAATCAAATGCAGGTTTTGCATATACAATATCCGCCAACAATGTTCTGGACTTAAGATTTGCAACGGGAATAACATAATTGGAAAAAAGAAAAGCAATGACGGCGATCAATACACTGATGATAAAAAGTGGTCGCATGAATCGGAGTAAAGAAATACCCGCAGATTTAATAGCAACTAGTTCAAAGCTTTCACCCAAACTACCAAACGTCATTAAGGAAGATAATAGCACTGCTAACGGAAGGGCTAATGGAACCAGCACTGCGCTTTGATAAGCAATAAACTCTAAAATTACGCCGGCACCTAAACCCTTTCCGACAAAATCATCAATGTACAACCAGAAAAACTGTATAACCAGCACTAAAAGAGTAATAAAAAAAGTTGCAGTAAAAGGCCCTAGAAAAGCCTTCACAACTAGTTTATCAAGTTTTTTAAACACGTATGAAAAATATCGTCACAAAAATAGACGATTGTAAGGGGATTCCTTAGTTACCCAGCCGATGAAACAAATCTTTAACTTGATGATCCCACAACAAGGTCTGGTCTTTGATATCTTTTTTCTCCGCAAAATCCTTGATTACCAAAATAGTTTGGTTGGTAATCTCTGACTTATCTATAGCGAATTCAAAATATTCATTTGCGGGTGCACCCTGCCAACGGTAACGAACTGACTTATCCTCAATAGCCTCTACTACTTCTGCTTGTTCAACATTGCCATCCCAGGCAAAGTAAAACACACCATCTCTCTCATCTACCTTATCTGCAAACCATTCACTAAGTCCAGCAGGAGTAGACAAAAATTCATAAAGAATCACAGGAGAACACCGCACAGGAAATTCCAACGTATATAATTGCTTTGCCATTATAATTTCAATTGAGCCTGATGCAATAATAGAGAAAATAATAGCAAAACCAAAAAAGGGGTTTTTCTGGTCCAGGTTGGGTAAAATTCACTTGTAATCTGTCGCGCAGGAATCTAGTATTGAATATAAATACATTTTATGCGCATGCGTCAAATAAAACTGGGGACATCCATTACCATAAAGGATACCCCGAGCATGGAAAAATACCTGTTAGAGATCAGTAGAATCAAAAGGATCAGCCCGGAGGAAGAATTAGAACTATCCGAACGCATCAAAAAAGGATGCGAAAAAGCCCTCCACCAGCTCATTAATGCCAATCTCCGCTTTGTCATTTCGGTTTCTAAACAATATCAGTTTCAGGGCTTGCCCCTCATCGATTTAATCAATGAGGGGAACTGTGGTCTGGTAAAAGCCGCGCGGAGATTTGATGGATCCAAGGGGTTCAAGTTCATTTCCTATGCAGTTTGGTGGATTCGCCAATCTATTTTACAAGCTCTTGCAGATCATGGAAGAGTAGTTCGTGTGCCATTGAGCAAAATCAGTACCACTCAACAAGTGTACAAAACACAGTCTCTCTTAGAACAACAACTAGAAAGAGAAGCAACCCTGGAAGAAATTGCAACATGGATGGGGCTACAAGCCGATGAAATCAAACATTGTTTACAAATCAATTTGCGTCATTATAGATTAGACGCCCCACTTGCAGAAGAGGAGGACCTTCAATTAGCCGACACCATTGAAGATAGAGGAGCTGAGCGTGCTGATATCCGTTTGGAAGGTCCGGTCTCCTTACGAACTGAAATAGCCCGCTCACTAGCCACCTTATCGAAAAGACAGCAATACATTTTATGTGCTTATTACGGACTGGACAGAGCCAAAGCATTGAGCTTGGAAGAAATTGGTCAAGAGCTTGGAGTTAGTCGTGAACGCATTCGACAAATCAAAGAAAAAGCAATTTCTAGACTACAACATGGCCATCGGTCACGCCTTTTACATTCCTTTCGGGGTGGAGCGTAAATGAAAGGCTTCTTATCTTTGCGCCCCCTATGTTTAATAATCTTCAAGAGAAATTAGAGTCGGCCTTTAAACATTTAAAAGGCCAGGGCCGCATCACTGAAATCAATGTGGCCACAACGGTGAAAGAAATTCGTCGGGCACTAGTGGATGCAGATGTCAACTTTAAAATTGCCAAAGATTTTACTGATCGTGTCAAGGAAAAAGCAATGGGTCAAAAAGTGATCAATGCTGTCTCCCCGGGACAACTGATGGTAAAAATTGTTAAAGATGAATTAGCCGCCCTGATGGGTGGCTCGGAGGCAATATTGCAGGCAAAGGGAAATCCTGCAGTAATATTGATTGCTGGTTTACAAGGTAGCGGTAAAACAACTTTTAGCGCCAAGCTTGCCAATTATCTCAAAAACAAAAAAGGGTTATCGCCATTATTGGTAGCCGCAGACGTATACCGTCCTGCTGCCATGGAACAACTGAGGATTTTAGGAGAGCAGATTGGAACAGATGTATTTATTGAGGCAGAAGAAAAAGATCCGGTTGCAATTGCAACTAAAGCCGTAGCCAGCGCAAGAAGTAAAAATAAAAATGTGGTCATCATCGACACAGCTGGTCGATTGGCTGTTGACGAAGCGATGATGAATGAGGTGGCTGCCATACGTAATGCCGTGCAGCCACAAGAGATACTATTTGTTGTGGATAGTATGACCGGACAAGATGCCGTTAATACAGCCAAAGCCTTTAATGACAGATTAGATTTTACGGGTATCGTCTTGACAAAACTAGATGGCGACACCAGGGGTGGTGCAGCAATCTCAATTACATACACTGTCAATAAGCCTATTAAGTTTACCAGCAACGGAGAAAAGCTAGAAACACTAGATATTTTTTATCCTGACCGAATGGCCCAACGCATTCTGGGGATGGGAGATATCACAACCCTGGTAGAGCGAGCCCAAGAGCAATTTGACGAAGCTGAATCTAAAAAACTGGAAGCAAAAATCCGCAAGAACAAATTTGATTTTGCCGATTTCAAAATGCAGCTGGAACAGCTCAAAAAAATGGGGAATATGAAGGATATGCTTTCTATGATCCCGGGCGTTGGAAGTAAAGTAAAAGATCTGGATATCGACGAAAACGCGTTCAAGGGTATAGAAGCGATGATCAATTCAATGACTCCCGCTGAAAGGGCAGACCCCGATTTAATTGATATCAGCCGTAAAAAAAGGATTGCCAAGGGGTGCGGAAAGGACATTCAGGAGGTTAACAACTTCTTAAAACAGTTTGCCCAAATGCGAGACATGATGAAGAATATGAATAAGTTAGGAGCATTTGGCAAAATGATGCCTGGAATGAGACGCTAAAAAACGGGCCCAATACCCAGAAATAGCCTATATTTGCAGCCCGGTTTTTACCGGGTATTTTTTAACGCTGTTAAATTTCAATTTATGTCAGCCAAAATCCGTCTTCAAAGACAAGGCTCTAAAAAGAGACCATTTTACTTCATCGTTGTAGCCGATTCACGTGCACCCCGCGATGGAAAATTCATCCAAAAGTTAGGTACCTACAACCCCCTGACTATTCCTGCCACCATTCAACTAGATCGCCAAAAGGCATTAGAGTGGTTGAATAAAGGTGCAACCCCTACTGACACTGTACGCAGAATTTTAAGCTTCAAAGGAGTATTATACCTGAAGCACTTACTCCGTGGTGTTAGCCTAGGTTTATTTGATGAGGCTGCTGCTATGCAAAAGTTCACTGAGTGGACGGCACAGCACGAAATCCAAATCAAAAAGAAAGACGAGGATAACCAACGTAAGCGTCGTGAAAAGCGTCAAGCGGTTCTTTCCGAAGCTGCTGCTAAAAAAGCGGCCGCTGCAGCTCCTGCTGTGGAAGAAAGTGCTCCTGCAGCTGAGGGCGCAGGTGAAGAAGCCTAATCAATCGTCACAACAAAAATTGTTAATCCCAGTGTTTCCCAAACATTGGGATTTTTTTTGATGAGGCATATTGTTTTGCTTTGCAATTGATGGCTAGTTATCTCAAATTAGGAAAGATTGTCAGCGCACATGGACTCAAGGGAGAAGTAGTGCTTGAACATTACCTTGGAAAATCCTCTTCCCTTAAAAATTTAGAGGCATTATATATTGAAGAGAAAAAAGGAAATCTTCTACCCTATTTTATTCAGTCTGCAAAAAAGAAAACGGCAACAGAAGTTTTTGTACAAATAGAAGGAATTGAAGTACGAGAAAAAGCACAGAAGCTCGTCACAAAAATAGTTTGGATACCCGAAGAAGAGTTTCAGCGATTGGCCAGTAAATCTGCTCCGGCCTCTTTACTTGGATTCACCATTATTGAAAACAATACCGTACTTGGTGAGGTCGTGGAGGTTATTGAGCAACCACAACAATTGGTGTGCAAAATCATGATACAAGATAAAGAAGTACTGATTCCCTTAAACGAGGACACACTCCTTGATATTGATAATGTGATGCAACAAGTGCAGGTACGACTTCCGGAAGGTCTCTTAGCAATCTATCTTGCCTAAGTAAAAATGTCTGCGCCGGTTCACCATATCGCGCATTTTGATCTGGATTCATTTTTTGTTTCCGTCGAAATTTTACATAATCCTTCGCTAAAGGGAAAACCGGTATTAGTTGGTGGAGGTGACCGAGGTGTAGTAGCAGCCTGTAGTTATGAGGCCAGAAAATTTGGCATTCACTCTGCTATGCCCATGAGACAGGCCTTACAAAAATGTCCCTCGGCTATTGTTACCAATGCAAGCAGAAGTCAATACAGTCACTATTCAAGATGGGTTACTGAACTGATAGCGGAACGTGTGCCCATTTTTGAAAAAGCCAGTATCGACGAATTTTATGTTGACCTTACTGGGATGGACCGATTTTTTGGGGTCAACTCTTTTGCACAGGAGTTAAGAGCACATATAACCCGCACAACTGGACTCCCTATTTCCTGTGGAATTGCATCAGCTCGTTTCATTGCAAAAATGGCTACCAATGAGGCAAAGCCCAATGGCTTTTTAGCAGTACCTCCGGGTAAAGAAACTGCTTTTTTATGGCCTTTACCTATAGATAAAATCAATGGCGTGGGAGAACATACTGCGCAATTATTGCGAGGTAAAGGAATTTACCGTATTGAAGACATCGCAAAAACTCCGGTGGAGTTGATGATTGCAATAGCAGGTAAATGGGGCGAATCCTTGTGGGAAAAAGCGCAAGGCAGAGGCAGCACCACCCTAATTACAGATTGGGAACAAAAAAGTATCAGCCACGAAAAGACCTTTGAAAAAGATAGCAACGACACTGATTTTTTAGTGCAACAACTATTGGAATTAGTAGAGGAAACTGCGGCAGATGTGCGTAGTGACGAAAAGATGAGTGGCTGCCTTACGGTAAAAATTAAATACCACGATTTTGAAGTCACTTCGAAACAAGAAACCATAGATTACACTGTACTAGATGATGTTTTACAGGCTAAAGCAAAAAAAATATTTGGAGAACTTTATCAAAAAGGAAGACCCGTGCGGTTATTAGGAGTCCGCTGTAGCCACCTAGTACCCATTACTATGCAAATGAGCTTATTCGATCAGCAGGTGGAAAAGCTACAACTCTACCAAGCAATGGATGCGCTCAACGACCGATTTGGGAAAAATACACTTACCAAAGCCGCTCATATCCGAAACACACGAGACGATAAAACGGAAGATGCAAATCTGAAATAGTAAATTTGTACACAATTATTAAAACAACTTATTTATGTCAGCCGCTTGGAAAGAATATCAGGAAAAGAATCAGGACCGATTTTTAACAGAAATGATAGACCTGCTTCGAATCCCTTCCGTCAGTGCAAAGTCTGAACACAAAGAGGATATGCTTCGTTGTGCAGAAGCGGTAAAAAAGAGTCTTTTAGAAGCCGGTTGTGAAAAAGCGGAAGTGATGCCCACAAAGGGATACCCGGTGGTATATGGTGAAAAAATAATCAGCAAAGACGCTCCGACTGTTTTAGTTTATGGTCACTATGACGTACAACCTGCTGACCCATTAGATCTTTGGCATAGCGGGCCCTTTGAACCCGTTATTAAAGATGGGAAGGTATTTGCCAGAGGCTCTGCCGACGATAAGGGTCAGTTCTATATGCATGTAAAAGCATTGGAGCTGATGTGCAAGACAAATACGCTCACCACGAATATTAAGTTTTTGATTGAAGGAGAAGAAGAAGTTGGCTCTCCAAACTTAGGAGCATTTGTAGCTGCTCATAAAGATCTTCTGAAAGCTGATGTTATTTTGATCAGTGACTCCGCGATGCTCAGTATGGAAAATCCATCCTTAGATACAGGGGTAAGAGGGTTGAGCTATATTGAAGTAGAAGTTACAGGCGCAAATAGAGATTTACACAGTGGTACCTACGGAGGAGCCGTAGCCAACCCAATCACCATTCTCTCAAAAATGATTGCGAGCTGTCATGATGAAAATAATCATATCACGATACCAGGTTTTTATGATGACGTGGTAGTAGCTGGGCCCGACGAAAGAGCATTGATCAATAAAGCACCCTTTGATGAGGCCAGTTACAAATCAGAATTAGGCATCAATGAGCTATGGGGAGAAAAAGGATATAGCACCTATGAAAGAACAGGCATTCGTCCCACCCTCGAAGTAAATGGTATTTGGGGAGGCTACACCGGTGAGGGTGCAAAAACAGTTTTACCTTCTAAGGCGTATGCAAAAATTTCTGCACGACTCGTACCTAATCAATCAGCAGATGTGATAACAAAAAAATTGATTGACTATTTTACGTCAATTGCTCCGGCATCCGTACAAGTAAAAGCGCAGCTTCATCATGGCGGCGAACCTTATATGACTCCAATTGATAGTAAAGGATATATCGCAGCTGCAAAAGCCATTGAAAAAACGTTTGGAAAAACTCCCATTCCCGTTCGTGGAGGAGGTAGTATTCCCATTTGTTCAATCTTAGAAAAAGAGCTGGGCATCAAAATAGTTTTCATGGGATTTGGGCTAGATAATGACAACCTCCATAGCCCCAATGAGAAATATAATATCGAGAACTTTTTCAAGGGGATTGAAACAATTCCTTATTTCCATCACTTCTTTGCGCAGCATAGCTAATCAGTATCAGTTCTTATTGTGATTTTATCATAGGGAAACCCTATAGCATCGGTATATTTTTAATTCATCATTAAAAACATAACCGTATGGAAACAAAAGCACTCGAAAGACCCTCCTCCACTCGCGCCTTACCTTCTTTATTGGGAGATGGCTGGCTTGACCGTTTTTTTAATACTCCCCTTGATGAGTATTTCAGTTTAAGCAGGGTGGTAAATGTCCCCTCTGTTAATATCAGTGAAACAGACAAAGAGTTCATCGTTTGTTTAGCTACTCCAGGCATGGAGCGAAAAGACTTTAAAGTAGAGAGTACAGAAGATTCACTAACTGTGAGCGCAGAAAAGGAAAAAGAAGAGAAAGAAGAAGATGAACACTACAATCGCAGAGAGTATAATTACACAAGTTGGTCAAGAAGTTTCAGCTTACCTGATAATTGTAACCGTGATATGATTGATGCAGAATACAAAAATGGAGAGTTACGAATTTACATTCCTAAGCTAGAGGTTAAAAAACCTAAAAATGTTCAAAAAATTTCCGTCAGCTAAAGCAGCAACGGGAAGGCCCTAAAGGGGTGCCCCTGCTCTGGTGAGCAGGGGTTTTTTATTTACAATATAGCAGTAGGCTATATTTGTAACATGCACATCGATATTCTAACCGTTTTACCCGCATTATTAGAGAGTCCTTTTCAGCATAGTATGATGAAAAGAGCGCAAGAAAAAGGATTACTCACTATTGAGGTACATCCTCTTCGTCAATGGGCCGTCAATGAATACGGACAGGTAGACGATTACCAATATGGTGGTGGCGCAGGAATGGTTATGATGTGCGAACCGCTTGCTAATGCTATCGATGCACTCTCTAAGCACAAAAAATATGACGCGATCATTTATCTAACCCCAGATGGAGAGACATTAAAACAATCCCGCGTCAATCAGTTGTCGCTTCAGGAGAATCTATTGCTCATCTGCGGACACTATAAGGGAATAGATGAGCGTATTAGAGCCAATTACGTAACACATGAAATTTCAATTGGCGACTATGTATTAAGTGGTGGCGAATTACCTGCGGCTATTCTGGTAGACGCAATCGGTAGACTGATTCCAGGTGTTTTAAATGATGAAACATCTGCGCTTACCGATTCTTTTCAGGATAATTTATTATCCCCTCCCGTTTACACACGCCCAGAAGAATTTAGAGGATGGAAAGTGCCAGATATTTTATTAAGTGGCAATCATAAATTGATAGACGAATGGCGTCATGACCAGGCGATACAACGTACGCAGCAAAGGCGGCCGGATTTATTAAATGATTAACTTCATTATATGTCAACACCCCGCAGAAATTTTATCCGTACCATGGCTGTTGGAAGTTCCGTGCTTGCCTCAAGCCTTCCATTGTTTGCAAAAGCCCCCACCGAAGAGGAGATAGAGCGCTCCAATCAGAATGCTGCTCAAAAACCAGTATTCAATATGTGCGGATTTGCTGCACCAAAATTAGAGGTGGTTCGTATTGGCATTATTGGGATAGGAATGAGGGGTAGTGATGCCGTGGGTCGACTCTCCTACATTGATGGTGTGGAAATTGTTGCCATCTGTGATAAATATCCGGAACGGTTAGCCGGTGCACAAAAAACGCTGACCTCTCTTAACCGACCCAAAGCCAAAGAATATTCTGGCGAAGAAGGATGGAAAGCGCTATGTGAATCGAACGATGTAGATCTTATTTATACCTGTACTCCCTGGTCATTGCATACTCCAATCGCTGTGCATGCAATGAATCACGGTAAACATGCCGCCACTGAAGTTCCAGCTGCACTTACTCTAGATCAATGTTGGGAATTAGTAGAAACTTCTGAGCGAACACGCAAGCATTGTATGATGCTTGAAAACTGTTGTTATGATTTTTTTGAACTGCTGACACTCAACATGGCCAGACAGGGATTATTTGGTGAAATTGTTCATGCAGAGGGTGCCTACAACCATGATCTTTCAACAGGGTGGCTCTTTAACAAAAGAGCTTACGCTGACATGTGGCGCATAAAAGAAAATATTGGCAAAAATGGAAGTCTCTATCCAACGCATGGACTAGGACCCGTTGCACAGTGTATGAATATTAATCGAGGGGATTTGATGGAGCATCTGGTAAGTATGAGTACTGCTGACTTTAGTTTGGCACCCCTTGCAAAAGAGATGGCACAAAAAGATCCATTTTTTGAGCCTTATGTAGGAAAATCATATCGGGGTAACATGAATAACACGATTATTCGTACAGTAAAAGGTAAAACAATTTTAATCCAGCACGATGTGTCAACCCCTCGTCCCTACTCACGTATTCATATTGTAAGTGGAACAAAGGGAATGGCACAAAAATGGCCCAGCCCTGCACGCATTGCATTTGGTCATAGCTGGATAAAGGACGATCAACTCAAAACCCTTGAAGAAAAATATACCCTACCTATCGTTAAACATATTGGTTCTATAGCCAAAGAAGTAGGTGGACACGGCGGAATGGATTTTATTATGGACTGGAGATTAATTGACTGTCTTCGCAATGGTTTACCCTTGGATCAAGATGTTTACGACGCAGCTTCTTGGAGTAGTATCGTACCGTTAAGTATTCAGTCCACTGCAAAAAAATCAAGAACCATTGATATTCCAGACTTTACGCGTGGAAATTGGAAACAAAATAATCCAGTAAATCTGACACTGGAAGGTGGCGGAACTACCGGGGTTCATTCTAATAAGCCAGCACTCAAGATGTAAGAGGAAGGGACTAACTTTAGTGAGCTTTTTCATGAGAGAACTGACCGTCATCAATGATCCTGTGTTTATCGAGCCAACTCGCTATTCTGCATACGAAAGATTTTGGCTGCGATTTATAAACGATAAAAGAGACCTCCCCTTTATCCATTTATTAACAGGGATTCATCTTTTAGTAGTTCCCTTTGCTATTCTTTTATTTACGCCTTTATTGTCTGGAATATTTTGGTGGTTAGTATACATTCCTTATTTCTATGTTTCACAACTCTATTTCAAAGGCCGATTTGGACTCATGTTGCATTGCATAGTTCACAGACGGCTTTTTAAAAAGAGATTTGAATTTTTACAACACTGGATCATCTGGTTTATATGCCCCTTTTTTGGTCATACCCCAGAAACCTATTTTGCACATCACATGGGGATGCACCATGTGGAGAACAACATGGAAGAGGATGCAAGTAGCACCTTACGTTATCAACGAGACTCATTGTGGCATTTTTTTCAATACGTAGGCCGTTTTTTATTACTCGGCTTTAGAGATACGTTTTCTTATTTTTTCTCGAGAAAAAGAAAAAAATTTTACATGCGTCTCACAGCCGGTGAACTCTCTTTTTATGCGGCCTGCATAGCACTTTGCTTCATTAACCTCAAAGCTGCTTTACTTATTTTTATTGTTCCTTTTTTATTTGCCCGCATCGTGATGATGCTAGGTAATTGGGCGCAACATGCATTTGTTGACCCCCATGACCCTGAGGAGAATACAATTAATTGCATTAACACTTCTTACAATCATATTTGCTGGAACGACGGATATCATGCTATTCACCACGCACGACCTGCCCTACACTACACAGATTTGCCTGGCGAATTTTTACGAACTAAAGGAAAATTAGCTGCACAAAAAATTTTCACCTTTGAAGGTATTCACTACTTGCACATTTTTATCTGGCTAATGACTAAACGCTATGACAAGCTTGCTGCTAGTCTGGTTAATATTGATCAAATGTTTAGTTCAGAAGAAGAAGCGATTCAATTATTGAAGCAAAGAACAAAACAGTTTAGCGCTTAGGCTTCCTGTCCATTCCAAAGGGCACCTCCAATACTAGCTCTTCTTGCACCCGTTACAGTTGGTATAACTGTATATTCTTGGCGCCAGCGTAAAACGCCCAAAAAGGCCATGATCAAGGCCTCTTTGTATTGAACTAATTGTTCATCAGGAATTACCACTTCGATGTCGTTTGATTGCAATTGTTGAGTAAGAGATTTAATCAAGTGTTTGTTAAGCGCACCTCCACCTGTCACTAACATTTTTTGTTGTCCTTCGGATTGACTATTCACTAGTGATCGAGCACTAGCAGCAATTTGCTCTGCCACATGTTGCGTATAGGTAGCTAATAAATCTTCGATAGCATACCCACTATTAAGCAGAAGAGGAAAATGCTCATCAGTACCCAATTCATTGGCAAGTGATTTTGGAAACTGTTGCTTATAATAGGAATGCGCATTTAATTGCGAAAGCAAGTCAGCAATCACTTTACCTTTTGCAGCCATCGCACCATTTTCATCAAAAGATTTTCCCAGTTTATTAGCGAGCAAATTCAAAACCCGATTAGCTGGACAAATATCAAAGGCAATGTACGATTTCCCACCTCTTGTAATATTTGCAATACCACCGATATTCAAAAAGAGCGTATAGTCCGGAAAAAGACAGCGCTCTCCCATTGGGACAAGTGGAGCCCCTTGCCCCCCATAGGCCAGATCCATCGAACGAAGATCACTAATCACCTGCAGTCCGGTTTCAGCAGCAAGGGCGGCACCCTCTCCAATCTGTGCTGTCAATCCGCTTGCAGGTGAATGAAAAACAGTATGACCATGACTACCAATTAATCCAATCTTGTAATGCAAATTATTTTCATTGATAAATCTATTGATCTCTTGTCCCAAGTAATGACCGTAGTCAACATGTAATTGACAATAATCACGTGCAGATAGTACCGTTGCAGTTTTTAGTCGATTCTCCCATGTAGCCGTGTAGGGGTAACAAACTGCTTTCTCAATTTCATAGGACCATTGCCCTCCTTGCTCATGAAAATGAGCAAAAACCAAGTCAAGACCGTCCAGCGAACTACCGCTCATTAAACCCAATGCATGATAAACCATAAAAACAAATTAAATTCGACGGGTAAAAGTAAGCGTTCACCTGAAAAAGACCA
>JBILMC010000007.1:0-15867 GCA_044375755.1 Chitinophagaceae bacterium | reverse complement strand
ATGACTTTTTTATCTTCAAACGGACGCTTGCCAATTAAGGCTTCCACATCACTTTGAAACAATACTTCTTTTTCTAGTAATGCATTCGCTAGCTTTTCAACCTCCTCTTTGCGGGCAGTGAGCAATTGCTTGGTGCGCTCATATGCAGTATCAATCAAATGACGCACTTCAAAATCAATCAGTTTTGCCGTATCATCGGAATAAGGTTTGGTAAATGCATTTTCTTGTTGTGGATCATAAAAGCTAACATTACCTACTTTCTCATTCATTCCATATACAGTTACCATTGAGTAGGCCATCCGCGTAATTTGTTGCAGGTCGTTCTGTGCACCCGTAGAAATTTTTCCAAAAAATATATCCTCACTGGCACGACCTCCCAAGGTCATACAGATCTGATCGTTCAATTGATCTGTATTATACAAATACTGCTCTTTGGGTGTGTACTGCGCATATCCAAGTGCCGCTGTTCCTCTGGGAACAATAGTCACTTTCAATAGCGGGTACGCATGTTCTAAAAACCATCCGCAAATAGCATGACCTGCTTCGTGATAAGCAATGATTTTTTTCTCTTCCGGAGAAATAATCTTGTTCTTTTTTTCCAAACCTCCAATGACACGATCCACGGCGTCCTGAAAATCCTGCATGTCTACCGCTTCTTTGTTTTTACGCGCAGCAATCAAGGCAGCCTCATTACAAACATTTGCAATATCGGCACCTGCAAAACCAGGCGTTTGCTCAGCGAGTTTATGAATGTCAAGTGATTTGGAAATTTTAATCGGCTTGAGATGTACTTTAAAAATATCTTCTCTTCCTTTTAAATCTGGTTTATCAATGGAGATCTGTCGATCAAAACGTCCGGGACGAAGCAAGGCACTATCCAATACATCTGGACGGTTTGTTGCAGCCAATACAATAATTCCCGTGTCTGTGCCAAAACCATCCATCTCCACTAACATTTGATTAAGGGTGCTTTCTCTTTCATCATTACTCATCATGGCATTCTTTCCTCTGGCACGACCAATCGCATCAATCTCGTCTATAAAAATGATACAAGGAGCTTTTTCTCTGGCTTGCTTAAATAAATCGCGAACGCGACTAGCCCCCACTCCTACAAACATCTCAACAAAGTCAGAACCACTCAAACTGAAGAAGGGAACCTGTGCTTCTCCGGCCACCGCTTTTGCCAATAATGTTTTACCGGTACCAGGGGGGCCAATTAATAATGCACCTTTAGGAATCTTACCCCCGAGGTTCGTATATTTTTTTGGGTTCTTTAAAAAATCAACGATTTCCATCACCTCAACTTTTGCTTCATCCAGTCCAGCCACATCTGCAAACGTGATATTTACCTTGGTTCCTTTATCAAACAAAGTAGCTTTTGATTTTCCAATACTAAAAATACCTCCGCCTCCAGCTCCACCGCCTGCGCCACCACCCATTTTGCGCATCATAAAAATCCAAATGGCAGCAAAAAGAATAATTGGTAAAATGAGCTGAACGGCACTTCCCAACCAATCTCTTTCACTTTCCACATCAAAAGGAACTTCATTAACTACGCTTGAAACAGTACCAGCCGTAACGGCTTCTCTTTTCTCTTTATAAAAATCGTCCATGGATTTTTTGAACACATCGGCACCTGTAATCTTAAATGCCATGTGTGGACCTTTTGGATCGACCTTGCCAGCTGCTTCTTTAATTTCTTTGGTATGCGCTTTACGGCCATTTTCATTGAGGTAAACTTTAACAAGCTTACGATTATCAATAATGGTGTAACGATCCACCTGTCCTTGACCCACCATATTTCTGAACTCCAGCTCATTGATCTTAGCCATATTGGGTGCCATTGGCCCAAACAATGAAGAGCCGATCAAAAAGACCAGTATGATTGCATAAAGCCAGTAAATGTTAAACTGAGGGCCTTTTCGTCCCGAAGAAGCCGGTCCACGGTCCCCTTGGTTTCTTTTGTCTTTATTTGGTAACATAATTTTTCTCCTATACTAATAATGCCTGAAAACACATTTTGTTTACTAGTCGTCACTCCACATCTCCTCCAGTTTATAAAACTTTCGGTTTTCGGGAGTCATTACATGCACAACTACATTCACGTAATCGATTAAAACCCATTGTAATTGTTTTTGCCCCTCTTGCCTGTAAGGTGATTCCTTACACAAATCCTTTACCTGATCGATCACATGTTCTGCAATGGCCCTGATCTGAGGCTGGTTAGTTGCTTCACAAATGATAAAGAAATCGGAAACGGCCTCGTTGATTTTCCGAAGGTCCAGTAACACAATTCGTTCGCCCTTTTTATTTTCAATAGCGGCGATGATGGTTTTGATGATCTTGGAGCTCTTGGTGAGACGTTTTACCGCTTTTTTTCCAGCGGATGGTTTATTATTTCTGCCGCCAGCCAGTACTGCCAGTTGTTCCAACTATTTGATTGCTTTAGTTTCGTGTATCCTTTTACTCTGTAAAAATACATAATTAATTGCCACCACTACTCCCCACACTAGGACAGCCTTTTATCAGTTTTTCTGAGCTGGGTAGTACCAACGACGAAGGCCGCCGCTTACTCGAAGGGGGGCTGGCACAATCAGGCATGGGAATTTTTACTGCTAATCAGCAAAAAGGTAAGGGCCAGCGCGGTAAAAGTTGGGTAAGTAGTAAGGATATGGGTATTGCCTTGACATTACTGATCGAACCCCATTTTTTAACGGTTTCGCAACAATTTTTACTAAGTGGGGCGGTAGCTATCGGTGTTCGTAATTTTTTAACAAGCCTTGGCGGCAGCCCAGAACTTTTCAAAATCAAATGGCCTAACGATATTTATTATGGTGATCGAAAAATCGCCGGCATTCTGATCGAAAACTCAATTCGTTCAAATGGATCTTGGCAATGGGCAATCATTGGAATTGGAATTAACGTTAATCAGGAAACATTCTCCCAGGAGCTTCCTAATCCCATTTCCTTATTTCAGATTACACAGAAAAAAAACGAACCGACAACACTAGCAAAATCTCTTTGCCACTCCCTAACTACTGAGTTGAATCATTTATTCGAGGTGGCACCTCAACAGCTACTAGAGCAATATCAGCAGCACCTCTATAAAAGAGGAGAGCTTTGTCAATTTAGTAGAGCAGGTGCTTCATTCAGTGCGATTCCAACCGGCATCACTCCCAATGGAGAATTATTACTTGATCGAATTGAACATCCAATTGCATTTGGAGAAGTCGAGTGGAAAATTACGCTTACTTAAAATTCAAGAATTTCCTGCGCATGCACACTACTTTTAGGCTTATCAATGATACGCTCAATTTTACCTTTCTCATCAATAATAAAAGTAGTGCGGTGAATACCCTGATAAGTTCTACCGTACATTTTTTTCTCACCCCACACACCAAAAGCCTCAGCAATTTTATGCTCCGTATCTACTAATAAAGGAAAGGGAAGTTCGTGCTTAGCAATAAACTTTTGATGTGACTGCAAAGAATCTGGACTCACCCCTAACACGATATATCCCTTTTTAAGCAAGGTTTTGTAATGATCTCTCAAATTACAAGCCTGCACAGTACAAGTAGAGGTCAAGTCTTTTGGATAAAAATACAAGACAACTTTTTTCCCTTTGAAAGACGATAGTTTAATAGCATTCCCATCCTGATCCGATGTATTGAATGCAGGTGCCTTATCTCCTACTTTTAATGAAATCATTTGCGTCGCTTTTTTTTAATCACTTTTTTAACAGGCGGACGATATGGGCTTCGTTTGATCCACCAACTACGCGTGGCTTGATTGCCAGCCAGGTCCTCTACTGTTACTTGTAGTTGGTGAGTGCCGTAGGGACAACGTTCGTCAAAGCGGTAGACCCAGGTTCGACCTTTGTCATTAGTAAAACGTACCCACTGGCCATTTAGTTCGGCACGAAATGATTTTATTACACCAAAATTATCTGAAGGAGTAAAACTAATGCGCGAGAGCGCACTTATATTAATGGTATCACCTTTACCCGCAAGATTCACAAGGGGCGGAACCGTATCGACAAACGCTTGGAAATAACCAAAGTCGTCAAACTTTGCGCTGATCCATTCTCCCCTCCAAGTAGCTAATTTGGTTTTTTTTACTGATCCGAAACTTCTTTGTACAACCACTTTGTTTTTCAATTCAGGTGTAATCTTTTTTTCTGGCTTAAACCGAACTTCAAAATCTAAATGAACCGGAATGGAAGGATCATTTACTTGATGTCTTGCAGTAATTGCATTTGGCAATAACGGAAACAGGTCTCGTCGATAGTAAATGGGAACACTATCATAGAGCCCCATAGCAGGAAAATCCAGTTCAAAGTCTGGCTTTTTTATTTTAACAGGAATTTGAGGCGTAAAATGAGTAGGTTCTATTGCGGGCAACTTCGCAGGATTAGCAGCCAGCCCTTGCCATGAATTATTAGTTTTTATGTCAAACTGTAAAATAGACTCATTGCCATTGGCATCTTGTACATTTATTTCTACCGCATGAAACAGGGTGTCTTTTAGCCGAATTACACCATCGTTTTTGATAAGATGGTAAGCCACGCCTCCTTCGCCTGGTAACGCAGAAAGATGTTGATAATAGGCACCGCCTTGTTGCTTGTGCCTGTAATCAATATGTGCATTGATATAACCCGTCTGCTCATAATCAATACTGTCTAAAATAAAAGCGAGTTGCGTTTCACCATCCACTCGAAGCGTAGCACTGTATACTCCATTTGGGTTGGTCGATCCACTTACCTGATCAAAAGTTTGTAACGCAAAACTGATTTGATTTAAATCGGTGACTAATGTAGTTCCTGCTAAAAGCGTATATCCTTCTTTCGTTTTTTTGAGCGCAACCGGACGAGGTGATTGCCCATTGACAGAACGACTTCTGTCATATAAGGCAAGTGCTTTAATAACAGGAGGAACTTCATCAGGTAAGGAGAATCCAAATAGTAATGGATTTAGACGACGTTCCGTTTTGGTGTCGATAATTTCAAAATGTAAATGGGGGCCCGCCGAACCTCCTGTATTTCCACTATATGCAATAAACGTTCCTTTTGATACCGGAAACTGATCAGGCGTAAATTTCAATTCAACAGCCCAGCTTTCTTGCTCATATTGCTTTTTGGTTACATACGCCTCAATGGCGGGGGCAAAATCATTTAGATGCGCATATAAAGTTGACAACCCGTTGGGGTGCTGTATAATGATAAACCGCCCAAAACTAAGCGGACGAACTCCAATTGCAGCAATATATCCGGAGGCAGCAGCATAAACGGGTAAATTTTCTTTGGCCTGCGTTCGGATATCAAGGCCCATGTGCCAGTGATGGTTTCTTAACTCTCCAAAATTGGCAGTCAACTCCATAGGGATACCCATCGGATTTCGAAAATAGCCCTGCGGGTACAGAACCCTTTGCGTAAACCCAGTAAAATTCAAGAGGAAAATAAGACTAGTAAATACCGTAAAAAATCGCATGCGCAAAGGTAAGCTCCGATCAAGAAATTTATTCAAATCCCAACGTAGCAACGCCCGAATTCCCTTAGTTTTGCACAATTTGTTTTTTTTAAAATGCCAAAAGATACCTCCATCCGTTCCGTCCTGATTATTGGTTCAGGACCCATTATTATTGGTCAAGCCTGCGAGTTCGATTATTCTGGTACGCAGGCAGCCCGTTCACTTCGAGAAGAGGGCATAAAAGTGATTCTGATTAATAGTAATCCAGCTACCATCATGACAGACCCGATGATGGCTGACAGAGTCTATTTGTTGCCACTTACCGTGGAGAGTATTGAAAAAATTTTACAAGAAAACCAAATCGACGCTGTGCTTCCCACTATGGGAGGACAAACAGCGCTCAACCTTGCGAAAGAAGCAGAGGAATTAGGTATCTGGAAACAATATAATGTTCGGTTAATCGGAGTAGATATCAAAGCCATTGATAAAGCAGAGGATCGTGAAAAGTTTAGGCAATGGATGATCGAATTAGGCGTAAATGTGGCAACTGCAAAAACCGCCAACTCCTTTTTAGAAGGAAAAGAATTTGCACAGGAAATTGGCTTCCCCCTTGTAATCCGTCCTTCTTTTACATTAGGTGGAACTGGCGGTGGTTTTGTGCATGATAAAGACGACCTGGACGAAGCACTGAACCGTGGACTTCAGGCTTCGCCGATACACGAAGTACTAGTGGAGCAAGCTGTTTTAGGATGGAAAGAGTTTGAGCTTGAACTATTGAGAGATGCAGCCAACAATGTTTGTATTATATGCACGGTAGAAAATTTTGATCCGATGGGTGTGCACACCGGTGATTCTATCACTGTGGCACCAGCCATGACGCTTAGCGATACTGCTATGCAGTTGATGCGTAATACAGCGATTCGCATGATGCGTGACCTGGGAAATTTTTCAGGAGGTTGTAATGTTCAATTTGCGCTAAACCCAGAGACAGAAGAGATTATTGCCATTGAGATCAATCCGCGTGTGAGCCGTTCTTCGGCCTTGGCTAGTAAAGCAACGGGATATCCCATTGCAAAAATTGCTGCGAAACTCGCCATTGGATATAATTTAGATGAACTCGAAAATCAAATCACAAAAACTACTTCTGCCTACTTTGAACCCACATTAGATTATGTGATTGTAAAAATCCCTCGCTGGAACTTTGACAAATTCAAAGGCGCCAATGATACATTGGGTTTGCAGATGAAGAGCGTTGGAGAAGTAATGGGTATCGGGCGCAGCTTTACAGAAGCCATTCAGAAAGCTTGTCAAAGTTTGGAAAATAATGCAGTGGGCTTGGGCTATTATGGCAAGAGCTTGATGCGGGCAGAAGAGTTATTAGAATATATCAAAACGCCAAAATGGGATCGACTCTTCCGAATCAAAGATGCGTTGCAAGCAGGCATTTCAGTGAGCTCTATTTCAAAAGCAACCAATGGCATCGATCGTTGGTTCCTCTATGAAATACAAAAAATTGTAAACCTCGAAAAAGAGTTAGCAAAGTATAGTCTCGAAGATCTTCCGCTTTCTCTTCTGGAAGAAGCCAAGGTAGAAGGTTTTAGCGATGAACAGATTGCCCGCATTGTACGCAATGGAGACGAAGACGCAGTGTATGAAAAAAGAAAAAAAGCCGGTATCACCCGTGTTTACAAAATGGTTGATACCTGTGCCGCCGAGTTCGAAGCAAAAACACCTTACTTCTATTCCACTTTTGAAAAAGGAAATCACAACGAGAGTATTGTCTCTGACAGAAAGAAAATAATTGTATTGGGTTCAGGCCCTAATCGTATTGGACAGGGTATTGAATTTGATTATTGCTGTGTGCACGGTCTACTTGCAATCAAAGAAGCCGGATTTGAAGCGATCATGGTCAACTGTAATCCAGAAACAGTATCTACCGATTTTGACATGGCTGACAAACTTTATTTTGAGCCTGTCTATTGGGAACACCTTTGGGAAATCATCGAACATGAAAAACCAGAAGGTGTCGTTGTGCAATTAGGCGGTCAAACTGCACTCAAACTAGCTGAGCGCTTACACCAACGTGGTATCCGTATCATTGGAACTTCTTACGATAGCTTAGATATTGCAGAGGATCGTGGTCGATTCAGTGATATGCTGAAAGAATTGGGTATACCTTATCCAGAATACGGCACAGCATGGAATGTAGATGAAGCTATACAAGTTGCCAACAAAGTAGGATATCCTGTACTAGTTCGCCCTTCGTATGTTTTGGGAGGACAACGAATGCGTATTGTAATCAATGATGAAGAAGTAGAAAAAGCAGTGGTTAGTTTACTCAAGCATATCCCTGGTAATAAGATTTTGATTGATCATTTTTTAGACCGCTGTCAAGAAGCAGAAATTGATGCCATTTTTGATGGTACCGATTTTCATGTGATGGGTGTGATGGAGCATATTGAACCTGCAGGCATACACTCTGGAGATAGTAATGCAGTTTTACCCGCTTTCAACCTATCACCACTCATTGTACAAAAAATGGAAGAGTACGGAGAAAAAATTGCACGCGCCTTAAACATCCAAGGATTAATCAATATCCAATTCGCTATTAAGGATGGCAAGGTGTTTGTAATAGAAGCCAATCCGCGTGCTTCAAGAACTACTCCGTTTATTGCAAAAGCATATCAGATTCCTTATTTGAATGTTGCTACCAAAGTAATGTTGGGCACACATAAACTGAAAGATTTCACCTTTGAGAAAAAACTAGATGGCTTTGCCATTAAGGAACCCGTGTTTAGTTTCAATAAGTTTCCGGGCGTTAACAAAGAGTTGGGACCGGAAATGAAATCGACCGGAGAAGCCATTCGTTTTATTAAAGATTTGCGAGATCCATACTTCCGTCAATTATACAAGGACAGAAGTATGTACTTGAGCAAGTAAGCCCCCTTGCATTTTGATTTGGCATCGCATAGTTTATGCGGATGCATCCCACTTTAATCCGTTATTGGATCCGAACTCCTTTTTTGCTGCCCTTAGCTGGATTAATAGCGGGTATTATTACGCAAGCAAACCTGCAACTGAATCTGATAGCGCTAGGATCGATTTTGGCAGGATGTGTACTTTGTATTTTTCTTTTTTTCTCCCTCCCCTTACGTGTTCGATTCCGACAAAGCAAACTGGGTTATTGGATTGCTTTTTTACTTTTTTGGGCAACAGGTTTATTACTTACACAACTCAAGGACATTCGCAATCAAAAAAACTGGCTCGGAAATTTTATAAACGAGGAATCATTTCAATCGCTGGAATTAGTCTTAGTACAGGATCGCGTTGAAAGAACAAAAACAATCAGACTATTTGGAAAAGCAACGAGCGTCAAAACAAAAAATAAACGCATTCCCGTAACAGGTAATATACTGATCTACGTTCCAAAAAAAGATAGTTTACGTTTTGTGCTTCCGGGTGATCGACTGCTTATCTATAAAGCACCCGTATTAATTCAAGGGGCAGGCAACCCGGGTGAAGTAAACTGGGTGAGACACTATGCGCAGGAAGATTGCACACATCGAGTTTTTTTAAAAGAAGGAGAATATGTCTTTTTAAAAAAAGAACAACACAACTATCGGTTAGCTCGTTTCATCTCACAACTAAGACAGTATATAGTAAGCTGCTTACATGAAACTATTTCTGATAAAAATGCAGTAGGACTAGCAGCTGCCCTACTAATTGGGTACAAACAAGAATTAGACCCGGTTTTAAACCAATTATATAGTAATACAGGAGTTGTACATATCATTGCGATCTCGGGAATGCACCTTGCATTAATTGGATGGCTACTGCAACAAATTTTTTCTCCATTTCAAAAAAACAGAATCACCCAACTACTATCTCAGTTTTTAATCATCGCAGTCATCTGGCTGTTTAGTTTACTGGCTGGAGCAACGCCCTCTGTGCTACGTGCGGCACTATCCTTTTCAATCGCAACAGCAGGTATTTTTTTTGAAAGAAAACCCAATTCACTCAACTCCCTCTTTGCAGCCGGATTTTTTCTACTCGTGCTACAGCCCCTATGGGTTTGGGATCTTGGTTTTCAATTATCCTTCCTGGCTGTTCTTAGCATATTACTTTTTGGTAAACCACTTCAGAGAATCAGCAACGATGTGCCTAAATGGCTAAACCCGCCGTTACAACTAATGGCAATAACCACTGCAGCTCAAGTATTAACCCTCCCACTTACTCTTTTCTACTTTCATCAATTCCCCGCTTCTTTTTTAGTAAGCAATCTGATTGCAATCCCGCTTTCTACCTGTATTCTTTATGTGTTGATCGCTATATTTGGCTTTGGATTTATCCCTTCAATAGGATTAGTGCTTGGACAAAGCGTAACCTATCTAATCCAACTTATGAACCAGCTCATTCAATGGATTGAAAAATTACCTGGTTTTATATGGACACAATTATACTGGACAGTACCTGAAACTGTTTTGCTGACGTCTCTACTTCTTGCAGCTGGGCATTGGCTGGCTAATCAATCAAAGACAGGGTTTTATTACACAGCATTCCTTATTTGCCTACTCTGTTCTTTGCAATGGTATGAGCTTCAAAAAAGGAATAAACAATCGCTGCTAGTTGTATATAATACAACGCGTATCACGGCATTTACTTGGATGCGCGGGAAAAAAGCAATTAGCTTTACAACTGCGAAAGATGAGGAAGATTCAATTCATTTGCGCTACCTCACAAAACCCTGCGAGGCTACTTTTCAAGTTCGACAACACCAATTCAATGCGTTGGCACCTATTGTTGCGCTGCCAGACATTAATTTGATGATACCCGACCGTAGCCGCGTCCCCCCCGCTTCTTCGGCAGAGCCGGTCCACTTTTTATTGGTCTCGAAGATGGCTCCTTTTGAAGGATCAGGTTGGTTAAAAGCGAGACCTGTTCAATTGGCAGTGCTCGATGCAACACTGGGAACGAAAACCAAAAATGAATGGAAGAGGCTACTGCACAAAGAAAAGATTCCATTTTATGATATTCGGGTTTCAGGTGCTTTTGTACACTCCCTTCGATAAAGTACCTTTGAGCCTCTTTTATAATTTCCCTTATGAACAAAACCATTCGCACGGCACTGCTATCTGTATTTTATAAAGATGGTCTTGAACCCCTTGTTCGGTTATTACATCAACAAGGCGTAACCCTTTACTCTACTGGCGGAACACAAACTTTTATTGAATCACTGGGTATTCCTGTTATTCCGGTTGAAAATTTAACTAGCTATCCATCTATTTTAGGCGGAAGAGTAAAAACACTTCACCCATCAGTATTTGGAGGCATACTTGGTAAAAGAGAAGATGCTACGCATGTACAGGAAATGGAGCAATATAAAATTCCAACATTGGATCTGGTAATTGTAGATCTATATCCTTTTGAAGAAACTGTTGCATCCACGACAGATGAAAAAGCAATCATCGAAAAAATAGATATCGGTGGACCTTCTATGATCAGAGCGGCCGCAAAAAATTTCAGAGATGTAACCGTGGTAGCAGCCAAAACAGAATATTCCTACCTCGAAAAAATTTTGACAGAGCAAAACGGTACAATAACCATTGAGCAACGTAAAGAACTGGCTGCAAAAGCATTTCAGGTAGTTGCTCGTTACGATGTTGCTATTGCTTCTTATTTTGATCCGACTGCCTCGTTACAATTTGTAAATGCAACAGCAAGTCCGCGCTCATTGCGTTATGGTGAAAACCCTCACCAGTCGGCCACTTATTACGGTGCGCTATCCAGTCTATTTAATCAACTAAATGGAAAAGAGCTGTCTTATAATAATCTGGTAGATGTAGATGCAGCTGTACAATTGATCAGTGAGTTTTCTGAAAATACGTTTGCCATCATCAAACACACCAATGTTTGCGGAATTGCACAACGGCCTACTGTAAAAGAAAGCTGGGAAGCAGCGTTAGCCGGAGATCCAGAAAGTGCATTTGGTGGCGTATTAGTTTGTAATCAACAAATTGATGCGGCAACAGCAGAAGCCATCTCTTCTATTTTCTTTGAGGTATTGATTGCTCCTTCTTACTCAACAGAAGCACTTTCAATTTTACAGACCAAGAAAAACCGTATTTTACTACAACAGTTACAATCTGTGTCGTCTTCAACACAATTCAAATCTGTTCTCAACGGTGTTCTTACCCAGCAAAATGATGCAGGTAATTATGCAGAATGGAAAGAGTCGGGCGGTAGAACTTGTACAGATACCGAAAAAGAAAACCTTTTATTTGCCAACATAGTTTGTAAACATCTCAAATCAAATGCAATTGCTTTAGTTCAAAATAAACAGTTGATAGGTAAAGGATGCGGACAGACCAGTCGGATTGATTCACTTCGTCAGGCTCTGGAAAAAGCAAAACAGTTTAATGCAGATCTACAGGGAGCTGTGCTGGCAAGTGATGCATTTTTCCCCTTTGATGATTGTGTCCGAATGGCACATACCGCAGGTATCGCAGCGTTCATCCAACCGGGTGGATCGATCCGCGATCAAGACTCAGTAGATTATTGCAAACAAAATAACTTAGCATTAGTGATTACCGGACTAAGACACTTTAAACATTAATGGGGTCTTTTGATTTTAATCGACTTTTGGTTCAACCTTCTGTTGAAACACTGAAAAGATTAGCTGTATTCAATCCGTTTACACTACATAAAAAAGGAACGCGTACTAAAGCATTTATGGCAGTTGCGGCTGTTTGCATTCTATGGGGAACGACCTGGGTTGCCTCCAAAGAAGGAGTGCGTCATATTCCAGCCTTACAATTAGCGGGACTACGTCAACTGAGTGCCGGTATTTTATATGTAAGTTATTTTATAATCACTGGTGCCGCATTTCCAAAAGGAAAGGAATGGAGGCCTTTATTATTGTTAAGCTTACTCAATTTCATCTTAAGCAACGGTCTCAGCACTTGGGGCGTAAAATACATCTCAGCCGGACTGGCCGCTATCATGGGAGCAATTTTCCCTATTTGGTTAGTAGTAATAGGACTGTTTACTTCTAAAGAAAAATTACCGCGAAAAGCAATCACCGGTTTACTATTGGGTTTTGGCGGTGTTTGTATTATTTTTTATGACCACCTGCAAGATTTTTTGAATCCAGATTTACGATTTGGAATTATGCTTTCATTATTGGCTACTTGGAGCTGGGCATTTGCAACCCTTTACACTAAGCAACAAGCAGCACATTTTAATCCGTACTTCAGTATGGGGATTCAAATGCTGATCTCCGGTACCATCCTCACCATCGGAACAAATGCAAGTGGATACGCAATTCCCCTGGAAGCAATTCCTTGGCAATCGTGGGCTGTAATCAGCTATATGGTGTTAATGGGCTCCGTGTTCTCTTTTCTGTGTTATCTGTATGCACTACAACATTTACCTACCGAACAGGTTTCCATTTATGCATACATAAATCCGGTAGTGGCCTTATTACTGGGAGTATGGCTATTTGATGAAAAAATTTCGCTCTTCATCATTACAGGAGGAGCTGTAGCGCTATTAGGCGTATGGCTAGTAAACAAAGCATTTAAAAATGCAACTACACCTGAACAGCCGGAAACAGAAGGAATGTAAAGATTAAGTGTCTCCGTGCTTGTCTCGCCAGCGTTGATTAAATGTGCGATCAGGAAACTGAAGAGGCCCTCGTTGTGCAGTCCAGCTTTTGAAAACCTTATTCACAAACCAGTTCTTCATTTTACCACTCGCCATATTTAGAGAAGGTCTAAACAACATCGCTTGCTTCCAGCCTTGCCAAGCCATTTTCTCTTTCCAATCATTCTTTTTTTCACGTACGGATTGGTACCTGTTCTCCAACAGCAACTCATGCAAGTTGATCTTGACTGCACAAACTGCAGTACAATTTCCGCAAAGCGAAGATGCATAGCTAAGATGTTTGTATTCATCCAAGCCTTGCAGATGCGGTGTAATTACAGACCCAATAGGACCACTATATGTAACACCGTAGGCATGGCCCCCGATATTTTTATAAATTGGGCAGGCATTTAAACAAGCTCCACACCGTATACAATACAAACTCTCTCGTTGTCTTTCATCTGCCAATAAATTGGTGCGACCATTATCCAATAAAATCACAATCATTTCTTCGGGCCCATCCGTTTCACCTGGTTGACGCGGACCCGTCACGAGTGAATTATAAACAGTAACCCGCTGGCCAGTTCCATAAGTGGCAAGCAGCGGCCAAAAAAGTCCCAGCTCATTAATAGAGCTGATCACCTTTTCAATACCTACAATAACAATATGTGTAGAAGGCCAGGCACAACTTAATCTTGCATTCCCCTCATTTTCGGTAACAGCAATGCCACCCACATCTGCTACAATGAAGTTGGCACCAGTAACACCTACTTCGGCCTGAACATATTTTTTACGTAATACTTCTCTTGCCTTAAGTGTCAATTGTTCGGGGGTAGCCTTTGGGTCTGTTCCTAATTTTTCAGCAAATAGTTTGGCCACATCCTCTTTACTCTTATGCATGGCCGGTGTTACAATATGATAAGGGGCTTCGCCGTCTAATTGCTGAATATATTCTCCCAAATCCGTTTCAACACTTTCAACTCCAATGGATGACAGATAATCATTCAAATGAATTTCTTCTGTCACCATGCTTTTACTCTTGACTAGTGTCTTACACTTTTTCTCTTTGCATATCTCACCAATTGCTTCCTGCGCTTGTGTAACATCTTCGGCCCAAATCACTTTGGCCCCGCGAGAAGTAATAATAGATTCAAACAATTCCAGCTGCTTATCCAATGTAGCAATCGCCTTCCATTTTGCATTCTTTGCTTTTTCACGCGCCAGCTCTACATCCATGAACTGTTGCTTTCCTTTTGGTACAACAGCATTATACTTTCCAATATTAAAATTGATTTTACGCCGGTGTTCGCGGTCGGCTGCTTTGATTGTACTACTGGCTAAAAATTGTTCTTGTGTCTCTTTCACTTTGTTAAGTTAAAAGAAATTATTTATTGAGAATCTTTCTTTTGATTTTCTTTCCAAGTACCCTTTGCTATAGCATCTAATGCTTCCCAAAAACTGAGTCCCCATTTTCTGACAATCGGTTCCTTTAAAAACTCATACACCGGCACTTTCAACTTCTTCCCTAATTGACAAGCAGGGGCACACACGACTGGACGTGCATCATAATTAACATGCTCTACATTTTGATATTTGCTGGGCTCTGTTACAATGGGATACAAATGACAACTGATTGGCTTTTTCCAATCGATCTTTTTTTCCAAGTACGCCCGTTCAAATGCACAATGAATAGTTCCGTCTTTTTCACGCATTCCGTAAACACAAATCTCTTTATCGCTTTCCAAAGTTGGAGTCACCCAGCCAAATTCATCATGCCACACATACTTTCCTTTTCTCTCAATTTCTTTTTGTGCAGCCTTAGTGAGAAATGGACGTATTGTTTCATAAACACGATCAATAATAGCTTTTTCACTTTCCTCCAGAGGAGCGCCGGCGTCACCGTCTTCACAACAAGCGCCTTTGCAGCGGCTGAGGTCACAAACGAATTTTTTTTCAATTACATCATCACTGATGAGTACATTATCGATTACAATCATAACTTTTTATCGGTTGCTGCAGTTTTCCACTGCAAAGTGTTGATTAAATGTAGCACGTCTTTTTTCAAAAATTCGTTGACGACTCCTAATGAATCTGCATTGGGAGTTGCATCAAAATATAATGCCCCACGTAAAAAGTTTTTTGTTGAGTCTGTAACAAAAAACTGATTAGCAGTTGCCGTATTTCCTCCTAAATTAAAATAGATTCCGTTGATTCCTGAGGGGGTAGTAAATAAACTATCCTGTATACCAGTAGCCATATTAATATGCTGTCGGTAAGCCATTTTAAATCCGTCTTCAACCAACGAATCAAAACGATTACGTTCATTGATAGCCTTGTAGCTAATGTGAATGCGTCCGCCAAACTGCGGGACATCTATGTTGATCCACCAGTCATCTGCTTTGTCCTGAAAGAAAGTTGAATCCTTTTTGATAATTGCATAGGTGGGATATTCAAAAGTATATGGATAGCCAGGCTGGTTGAAAAGCTGGTAGGTTTTGACAGGAAATTGAATATTGAAATACCCTCTTTTTTTTCCCACTGTATAGGGGCTGTTACAGGCCATGAATGATAATAATGTCAATCCAATTCCTATCAAAAAAGTAAACCGCATGGCCATGTTTAGGGTTGAAATTTAATACTTACTTGAACGCGTTGAATTCGATTTTGTTGAATCTCGAGCACCTTGAATTCAAAATCACCGCAAATCACTACCTGATCTTTTACAGGAAGTGCTCCCACTTGTTCAAGCAACAATCCAGCC
>JBILMC010000141.1:0-4005 GCA_044375755.1 Chitinophagaceae bacterium | reverse complement strand
CCATTCAAAGCCAACCTGCTTAGACTTGTCCTGTAAGCGCATTGCTTTGACCAAAGCAGGCAAGCTAACAGGAACACCACTTAACATAGACTTTTTTCCTTCTTTCATCTTCAGCTTTTCCCAATTGCGTTTGACATCCTCTTCATTTTCAACTTTCACATCGCCATAAATATGCGGGTGACGAGCAATTAGTTTTTCGCAAATACCATGAATTACATCACTGATATCAAATTGACTCTTTTCACTAGCAATTTTTGCATAAAATACAATATGCAAAAGTAAATCCCCCAGCTCTTCTTTTAATGCACTTGGATTACCCTCTGTGATTGCATCTGCCAATTCATAGGTTTCCTCAATAGTTAATTGGCGTAACGACTCATAGGTTTGCTTTTGGTCCCAGGGACATTTTTCGCGAAGGTCATTCATGATTGCGATCAGGCGATCAAATGGAACAGGAGTCATCTTATTTTGTACTTGCATTTAATTTAATCTCGATGATAAAGTCTATTGTGTTCAATGGTAATGATTCAGGAAGCTTTACTGTTAATCCCTTGTCAGTTTGCTTATACATTATTGCACCTGTATGTTCAATATCTGTAATGGAACTAATTGGATATTTCCAATCCGACAAAAGTATTTCTCGATTTGCAGGTGGATTTAGTACATGGAGGAAGTAGGAGTTGCTTTTTGTAGTGATCACCCCCCAGTTTTGATTGGGTATGCGCACTCCCCTGGTACTATACAAAGTTGTTCCGAATTTTTTCATCCAATTACCAACTAAAGCAAGCGTATCCATAAACTCAGGTTGAATTTTTCCAGATGGCATTGGGCCTACATTTAATAGAAGGTTTGCATTTAGTCCTGCTGCATTAACTAACATTTTAGTAATTGCAGATACGCTTTTAAATGAACGATCAGTGATGTTGTACCCCCAGGAATTATTCATGGTCTCGCAAGTCTCCAAAGGCAAATTATCGGATACCTCCTGATAGCTCAACCCACTTTTGTTTTGCCCCGGCAAGTCTTTCTCAAACATCTGAAAATCTTCACCAGGGAATGGTGTTAAATGATGGTTATTACCAATCAAACAATTAGGCTGCAACCGATGAATAAGAGAATAAATTTCATCGTATTTCCAGTCTATACGAGAACTGCGATCAGCATCCCCCTCCGGATTGGTTTGATCCCAGTGACCATCTAACCAAATTGAAAGAATGGGGCCATAATTAGTGAGTAGCTCTGTCAATTGATTTTTCATAAACTGCAGATAAGAAGCATAGTCACTTTTTCTAGTTCGTCCACTCGCCTTACCAGTTCGACCCGTTTCATAAGGATAATCATCACGAGACCAATCTAACGTGGAATAATAAAGTCCTAATTGAATTCCTTGTTTTTTACATTCTTCAGCTAATTCCTTTAATACATCTTTACCATAAGGAGTGTTGGTAATTTTCCAATTCGAATAACGCGTATCCCAGTTAGAAAAGCCATCATGATGGCGCGTAATGAAAACGATATATTTCATACCCGCACTTTTAGCAGCTCCGACCCATGCAGCGGCATCAAACAATGCAGGATAAAAAGCATTTTGCAATCGCTTATAGTCGTCTACCCTAATCCCCCGGTTATTCATCACCCATTCACCAGCTCCTAACATACTTGAGATTCCCCAGTGTATGAATAAGCCGAATTTAAGGTCCTGAAACTGACCACGAACAGTAGTGTTAATTACACTCGATTTAGAAAACTGGGCATTAGTGTAAAACGAAAAAGCAAACACAAAAATGGCAACTAGTATTTTTTTCATCAGGTGTGAATTAATAAGTGAAACAAATTACAAAATTTTTATTGAAAAAGTGGGCAACCAAAAGCGGTAGTATCACTACAATCAACACCTTCTTGACAATCGTCATTCATTTCCTATTTGTATAACTATATTTTGCATTAAATATCAATTATAGAATGATATGAGACAGATAAAGAGATATATAACTATAGCCGTGATATTTTCAAGCTGTCAAAAAGAAGTTTTAGTTCAAACAACTGAAGATAAAATCACAGATAAAGTGTGGCACTTAGAGAGAAAATCCGGAAGAGAAACAAATTTTATCTATAGAGGACAAACTACATTTTCGTTTCGACTTGCAAAAAACTCAAAACTATATGAGGATACAGACGGAATCGTAGGCACATACTTAATTGAAGAACAATCAAACTTAAAAACACTTCAGATATACTCCCCCAACAGGCAAGTTGAATTATTTGAAATTAAACAAGTTGAGAAAGAGCATATAGTGATTGAGTACAATCGGAACAATGTTATTTATACTTTATTTTTCTCTACGCGCAAATGAATTGGCTCAAGCTCCATATATTTTTGCTATACCTCATTCCCTCAATGGTTTTTTCGCAAACGGGTGTGATTTATAGTATCAGTGCAATAGGAAATTTATCTGGGGGTACAGAATCAAAAAGCATACCACAAAATATCATATTCTCCAACGGATGCATCCAATTGCAAACAGGGTTATCATTATTTTCTGGACTTATTGGCCAAACAGATTTCAATTTAGATTGTAAATCTGGCACTACACCTAATCTTGCTACTATTCGGCTCTACCCTAACCCAGTATCAAACTATGTTCGCATAGAAGGATCAGGATTTTCGAGCAATGACACAAAGATTGAATTATCAATCATTGATGCCACAGGTAGAATTATCCAAAAACAACAAGTCCTTTCAGCGGCGCTACTAAATGGGAATAGCTATTACTGGGGATGGCTTCAATCGGGAAATTACTTCCTAAGAGTTGAAGCAGATAATTTGAAACGAATTATTCCTTTTGTAAAATTGAATTAACAGTGAAAAAAATATTTATTCGACTAATAGCACTCATTTTACTTTGGCTTCCTCAAATGTCTGACTGTTTAAGCCAACAACCTGGCATTCACTTTGAGGCAATTGCTAAAGACCGAAATAACAACCCTGCAAAAGACAGAAGAATCTACGTTAAGGTTGAAATCTTATCGCCAAATCCTATTAATGAATCCATTTTTATCGAAGAACATGCCTCAAGAACAAACAACTCAGGTATTTTTCAAATTCAAATTGGTAAAGGAGTTAGAATTGGCGGAACCTATTCCTCAATACTTGATATACCTTGGAGAGCACTCAATCACCTTTTAAAAATTCAGGTAGCAATTGAACCCGTCATCAACGCAATTAATTGGAATTATCAGAGCGACTGGATAGACTTGGGGACCTCTCCCTTTGGGATTGTACCTTATGCTGGAACTGCATTAACAGTTCAAGAAATACCAGCCAATGCAGCAGTAATTGGTTTTAGTGGCGGAAGTACAGGATTAACTCCTAATACTCTTTCCACTGGTAATATCGTACTTGGTGGAGTCCTTTCGATTACAAATGGAGGAACCGGATCAGCTGAAAAAAACTTTGTTGATCTAAATACTCCTCAACAAGTAAGTGGCGAAAAAACTTTTACAGATATAATTAACGCAAGGAGTGGACTCTCTGTATCAGGTACCATGAACTTATCTGGAAATTCAGCGGCCCTTCAACTAAATGGTCAATCAGGAAATAACGGTGACGTACTTATTTCCAGAGGAAACAATATTACCCCTCAATGGGTGTCAGCACAAACACTGCTCGGCGTAAAATCTAAAAACAGAAGTAACCTGCTTTCTGCGACAGAAGTATTTTTTATTCCTGTGGCAGGCTTGGATGCAAATGATGGCATCAGTATAGTTATGGAAGCCGACACGGTGCCTCGTCCAATTCCTAGTTACTACATTTTTAGAGATATCCAAAATAGCCGTGTAGATGTTCATTTTACCGCACCCTATACCGGATATGTCACTTGGACCATTATAGATTAAATCATTTAAAAACCATATAAACACAAAAAAAATGAAACAAAAACACATTATTGTAGCGGCATTAGTATTATTTACAGGCCTAAGTATTCAATCACAAGCGCAGTCACC
>JBILMC010000084.1:0-5853 GCA_044375755.1 Chitinophagaceae bacterium | reverse complement strand
ACATTGCCCATACTGGTAAAGGAAGTCGAGTCATACTCATTCCTTTTGTACGCATGTTCAAAATTGTTGAGATATAGTTCAAGCCTCCCAATAGTGATGAAACAATGAATAGCGCCATACTGATGAGCCACAAATCAGTTCCAATTTTTTGACCATCACCTGCTTGACGTAATGCACTTAACGGAGGATACATTGTCCAACCACCCGATGCAGGTCCGGTATGTACAAAAATGGAAGCCGCCATCACAATACCAGCCAAGAAAAAGAACCAGTAAGACAGCATATTTAGAAATGGAGACGCCATATCACGTGCTCCAATCTGAAGAGGAATTAACAAGTTTGCAAATGTTCCGCTCAGTCCGGCAGTCAATACAAAGAATACAAGAATGGTACCGTGCATGGTAACCAATCCGTAATAAAACTCAGGTTGAATCTGACCGCCCTTTGCCCAATGGCCAAATACGGTTTCTAAAATTGGGAATGACGCTTCAGGATATCCCAATTGTAGACGGAACAAAACAGAAAAGAATCCACCGATAATCGCCCAAACGATACCAGTGATCAGGAATTGCTTCCCGATTGTTTTGTGGTCCATACTAAAGATGTACTTCGAAATGAAGGACTGTTCATGGTGACCATGGTCCTCGTGGTGAGTGTGCGCATGAGTCACTACCGCTGCTTGTACTGTTGTTGTTTCGCTCATTGCTCTTCGTTTTTTCGAATTCTGAATTTTTCTTTTATCGAATGATGGCACCTGTTAAGGGTGCAACACTTACGCTATCTTTTTTTGTAGCTGGATCTTTATCGGGATTTGCTACCAAATACTGAGGCTTTTTAGAAGCTAACCAAGCATCAAATTCTTCCTGTGTCTCTACAACAATCACACCACGCATACTCCAGTGGCCCTTTCCACACATTTGATCACATGAAAGTTCATAGACAAAATCAGGATTGCCAGTCTTCTCTTTCATTTCCTTTGTAGTGAACTTAGGAGTAAACCACATTGTCGTGGGTGTTCCAGGAACAGCATCCATCTTCATACGGAAATGCACTAATCCTACGTCATGAATAACATCTTTAGCACCAATAACTAGTTGCACAGGCTTTCCAACTACCAAGTGCATTTCTTGCTCTACAAATACGTCGTCTTGGTTAGCAGGATCTTCCCATAGCTGACCTACCGGATTGTTATTAGCTGCGTCTACCTTCTTGAAATATTTTTTACCTAAAATTCCATCTGCACCAGGGTAACGAAACTCCCAACCAAACTGCTTTCCAACTACCTCAACAACCATTGCATCTTTTGGAGCAGGGCCGGTGATCTTGAACCAATAGAAGATTCCAAAACCCACCAACACAGATAAAGCAATGGCAGGAATAACTGTCCAGATTAATTCAAGCGTGTTATTGTGAGGATAGTAATACGCTTTACGATTATCTGACTCCTGGTATTTATAAGCAAACCAGAATAATGCAATCTGTGTGATTAGAAATACTACGAATGTGATCGCCAAGGTCACATACAACATTCTATCAACTAACACACCATGATCAGAAGCAGGTTCACCCAAAATTGAATCCTTCAACTGCTCATTACAGTAATACACGCCAATCAATCCTAGCACCAAAAAGGCGAGCAACAAAAAGGCATTGATGCGATTGCTTTGCTTACGCGCATTTTCATAACCACGAATCATTGCCACATACTCACTTGCTTTCGCAATTTGAAATACGACTACAAGGAATAAAATCAGGATAGCTGCAATTAGTAACGTCTGCATAAGTTTATCTAACGGCTTTTAATTTCTGTTTACAAATCGTTCGCACAATCAATTGTCAAAAAATCAGGTATGGTGAATTAAACTTTCTTTCACAAAAGGGTGATTACGGGCCAACAGCGGCGCTTTTGCCAACGCACGACCTGTCATATACATAATCAATCCTACAAAGCCTAATGCCACACCTAAATCATAAATAATATTTGGAACCTTGTTGGGAGAAACGGCAGGAAATACCATCTGGTAGAAATCTAACCAGTGACCGAATATGATCAACAAGGCCATAAATGTGATTGTTCCATAATTACGTTTTGCACTTCGTGTCATCAAAATCAACAAGGGAGCAATAAAGTTGATGATGAACATGAACCAGAAAATTCCTTTATAGATCCCGTGTGCACGAGGCTGGAAATAAACTGTTTCCTCAGGAATGTTTGCGTACCAGATCAACATGAACTGGGAGAACCATAAATAGGTCCAGAACACCGAGAACGCAAACATGAACTTTCCTAAATCATGTAAGTGCTCATTGTTGGTATATTCGAGATACCCGTTGTTCTTAAGAAAAACAACAAAAAGTGCAATCAGGGCCATACCAGAAACAAACGTACTAGCAAATGTGTACCAGCTATACATAGTGCTGTACCAATGCGCGTCGATACTCATCAACCATAACCATGGTAGAGAAGACATCACCGTCAATGAAAACACCACAATGTAAAGAGCGGCCCACACTGTATTCTTGAAAATATATTTCTTACGCTCTTCCATAGTTGCGAGTGGCTCATCATCGATGCTACGAGACAATTGACGCATTTTCCATCCGAGTAAAGACCAAAGCACAACAGTCAAAATAGTAACAACAGAAAAGAATGTTTTATTCAGGAATCCTTTTTTGTGAGAAAGGATCTCATCATGTTTCACATGCTCAACATCTGTCCAATGATAAATAGTATGGTTATCGCCAAATACAATCGATAATAAAATAGCAGCCGCAATCACACCCATAACAGGAACTACAGCAGAAATGGCTTCAGGTACACGACGGAAAGACATTTGCCATCCGCCCCAAGCCAACGTAGTAATGCACATAAAAAACATAGCAGCATTCACCACTAATAAAAAGAAGACACTGTTCTGTAACAAAGAAGCCCAAAATCGTGCCTGCTCTTTAGGGTCAGTGCTAGAACCGCTGGTCACCCAAAGACCAATAATAGAAAGCAAACCGATCGCCATGAAAGTCCACGCGATGGTGTTGTAATTTTTTGGGGCGGTGAATGTAGAACGGATTGACATCATGCTATTTTTAAATGCAGGAATTTCGATTATTTAACAGCAGCCGTTGCAGCGCCAGCAGCTTCAGCTTGTTTAGTTTTGATAAATGTGACAATTGCCCAACGTTGCTTACTACTTAATTGAGAACCGTATCCACCCATCAAGTTTTTACCATAGGTAATGGAATGAAACATTGTTCCCTCCGCCATGGTAGTAGCAATCGGATCTGTAATCAAATTGCGGGGAGCAGCAGGATACGGGCCATCTCCACCTTTCCACAAAGGGCCGTTCCCATCCAGCTTTGCACCATGACAAATTCCACAATTGATTAGATAGAGGCGCTCTGCTTCTTTTAAATCAACTGTAGCAGGATCCAATGGATTTTTTACTTCTGCTGAACGTGCATAGCCAGTTGAATCATTCTTGAAAGGATATGATGCCAGCGCTCCGCGAGCTACAGTACCTTCTACGGGACGTGCATTATAATGAACGCCGGCCTTTGTCAATGCTTCCGTAGAAGCATACGTTTCGTAGGCGCGACTATATGACATATCAGGCATGTACACTTTACCCGTGTCGCGTCTAACCTGATTACAACCTACAATGGTGAACGCCATTGCGATGGTTCCTGTAAGCAGTGCTAATTTTTTCATCACCTTTTCGGTTTATTGGTTCAATTCTTTATTTCTCAAAACGCATTTTATCATTGGCGTAACTACCTAACCACCAACCTGTTTCTTTTGTTTCCACTTTTACATCCGTAGCGCCAGCAGCTTGTAAGAACTGAATGGCTTCAGCCTCGTTAGTAGAAGAAGTACATTCAATCGCCATCACAAACGTATCGTCTGTAGAACGAGGATTGAAATGATCTTTCTTTACAAAAGGAGCCAACTGACAAAGCCAGCAAAAAGTCAACACCATTCCAACGGCTGCAAACAATACGGTCAACTCAAAGGTTACAGGAATCCACGCAGGCAACGCAAAGTAGGGCTTACCACCAAAATTGATTGCCCAGTCAATGGTCAATGCCCAGGTGATAAATCCAACAGCTGTGGAAGTACCTGTAATACCATAGATAAAACCAGCTGTATGCAAACTAGTATCACGAAGTCCCATTTCCTTATCCAATCCATGAATAGGAAATGGCGTAAACACATCGTGTAACTTATAGCCGGCGCGACGAACCTTTTTAACGGCAGGAAACAATACCGCTTCATCGGTAAAGTTGCCAACTATGAATTTCTTTTTCGCCATATACTCTTAATTGCGATTTGATTAATGATGATCGTGTACGTGATGTTCTCCAAACTGTGTTACGGTATCTTCCTCTTCCTTATTCATTTTTGTCTTGAAGTTTTCACCGCTACGCTTCAGGATATGCTTGATCTCTGCAATAGCAATAACAGGGAAATACTTTGAAAAGAGGAAATAGCAGGTGAAGAACAACCCAAAAGTTCCCATATAAAAACCTACTTCCCAGATTGTAGGTGAATAATACGTACTCCAGGAAGAAGGCAGATAATCACGATAAATAGAAGTGACGATAATCACAAATCGCTCAAACCACATTCCAATGTTTACCAGAATAGACATGAAGAAGGTGACAAACAGATTACGACGCATTTTGCGGAACCAGAAAATTTGAGGAGACAATACGTTACATCCCATCATTAACCAATAACTCCATCCGTATGGGCTATTCAAATTCAAACGATTCTCCTTGAAAGCGAACCATTCGTAGTCAACCGCACTGTACCAAGCCATAAACAACTCCGTCAAATAAGCAATTCCCACAATAGAGCCGGTCAACACAATTACTTTATTCATTACATCCACGTGTTCTATTGTGATGTAATCTTCTAATGCCAATACTTTACGTGTTACTACCAACAGTGTTTGCACCATCGCAAATCCTGAAAAGATCGCACCTGCCACAAAGTAGGGAGGGAATATTGTTGTATGCCATCCAGGTACAACTGAAGTAGCAAAGTCGAAGGATACGATGGTGTGTACAGAAAGTACGAGTGGTGTACTTAAACCAGCTAATACTAGTGATAACGCCTCATGACGTTGCCAGTGCTTGGTGGAACCAGTCCATCCAAAGGCAGCTACTCCATAAAAAGCTTTTCTCCATTTTAATTTAGCACGATCACGCAAAGTAGCCATATCCGGAATCAAACCAGAATACCAGAATAAAAGTGAAACCGTAAAATAAGTAGAGATCGCAAATACGTCCCACAACAAAGGAGAATTGAAGTTCACCCAAAGTGGTCCGCGTGTGTTAGGGTAAGGAAGTACAAAAAATGCATTCCACACACGACCCATGTGCCAAATTGGAAACTGTCCTGCGCACATTACCGCAAAAATGGTCATTGCTTCTGCAGCACGGTTAACACCTGTACGCCAACCCTGACGGAACAATAAAAGAATGGCAGAGATCAAGGTACCCGCGTGACCGATACCAACCCACCAAACGAAGTTGGTGATATCCCAACCCCATCCAATGGTACGATTCAAGTTCCATTGTCCGGTACCATAAGTTACTTCCATTGTTACGGAAATGATTCCAAAAATCAATAGTGCTACAGATATTAAAAAACCAATCCACCATAAACGGGATGGCTTTCCTTCCACCGGACGGCAGATATCTTCTGTTACCTGGTGATAATCTTTGGTCCCATCAACCAATGGAGCCCTTACCTGTGATTCGTATCTGAGTAGTGACATAGTTATGTTTGATAGAGTTGATTCTACTATTAATGATGAGTCGCTTCAGGTTTTTCTGTTTAATGTTCAGTGG
>JBILMC010000030.1:0-10285 GCA_044375755.1 Chitinophagaceae bacterium | reverse complement strand
CCATGCTCAGCAGGTGCTGCATGATGTTCTTCCACTTCCAATAGCTCTTCTGTATTGCGCACTTTTGCCAAATAGCTGACATTAGGTAGTACGTGTAACTGCTCCAATACGTAATAACTACGGCTTGTGTTGTTTGCACGCACTGCTGTAATAGCGCTATTAGAATCATGCACGTTTCCAAATACAATTGCATTGGCAGCACAAGCAGTTTGACAAGCTGTTTTAGCTTCCCCATCCTGCAACGGACGATCTGCTTTTTTAGCCTCCAGTTTAGCAGCTTGTAAACGTTGGAAACAGAATGAACATTTTTCGATTACACCACGAGAACGCACAGTTACGTCAGGATTCAACACCATACGTGTCAAGTCATCATTCATCTGCTCCACAACTGGATCCAGTTTTCCAACAATCTGTTGATCACGATTGTTAGGGAAACTATCTGCTCCTGTATAATCAGCCCAATTGAAACGACGTACTTTGAAAGGACAGTTGTTAGCGCAATAACGAGTACCAATACAACGGTTATACGTCATTTGGTTGATTCCCTCAGCACTGTGGTTGGTAGCCGCAACAGGACAAACGTTTTCACAAGGAGCATTATCGCAATGCTGACACATCATGGGTTGGAATACCACTCCTTTCAGTTCGTCAGGATTTTTTTCATCACTCACGAAGTAGCGATCAATACGCAACCAGTGCATATCATGATAACGAAGTACTTCGCTCTTACCAACTACTGGTACATTATTTTCTGCATGACAGGCAACCACACAAGCACCACAACCATAACATGCATTCATGTCAATGTTCATTCCCCACTTGATACCAGGTTGATCATGCATGGGGTAAAGTGTGCCTTCCTTACGGAAATCTTTTGTCTTGCCATCCTTACTTGTTCCAAATGCTTCTTCCAGATGATTACGATAATCAGGGATCACATTCGGATGTTTCAAAAAAGTGGCAAGAGTTGTTTCGCGAACAACCTCAACACGATCTTCGTACGTATTATGAATCTGAGATTGTGCAACTTTTTCTTTGCGATTTGCATTTGTCAATGTAACTGTCGCATGGTAGCTAACTCCATTTCCAGTGTTGGAAGTGAATACGTATGCATTCTGACCTACACCGGCAGAAGTACGACCCAGCTTTTCACTGCGACCATATCCTAATGCCACCGCAATGGTATTGGACTGCATTCCTGGAATTGCTAAGATGGGAAGTTCAATCTCTTGACCACCCATTGTGATTTTTACAACTGGCTTTTGAGGATAGAACTCATAATTATTGATCTCCTTCTCCGTTCCATTTACCAGATCAATTCCCACTAAATCTTTTGCCATTGCCATGCTGATCAACGCATAGTTACCCCAGCTAGCCTTTGTAACACCATCCGGTAACTCTTGTAACCATGGATTGGTTGCACCAGTTCCTGTGCCAATAGAAGATTTTTGATAAAGAACCAACTCTGTTCCTGTAACGGCAGGAGCTGTTGCAATACTTTGTGCAGCGCTTGCTAATGAAGCACTAGAGTACGTACCTGCAGAAACAGGTAAAGCACTATCCTGAATTCCATCCTGCAATATATTGTTGAATGAAGTTTCAGAACCTAGTTGTCCAATCCAGTATTGTTTGAAATATTCTTCGTAGCTCGTATCACGACCACTCCATTTTAACAATGAAGTTTGATACGCTCTTGTTTTGAAAAGAGGATAAATAGTAGGCTGAATAAAACTAACTACTCCCGCTTTCGGAGCGGCGTCACCCCAACTCTCTAAATAATGATTTGAAGGAAGAATGAATTGACAGTGTTCAGTCGTCTCATCCATTCTTTCATTGAAAGAAATAGTAACTTTTACTTTTTTCAAAGCAGCAGTAAAAGTAGCAGCCTTATGATAAGTATAAGAAGGATTAGCGCCATAGATTAACAGCGTACCTACTGTGCCAGCTTCCATATCACGAACCAACTGCTCAAAATCTGCATCCACACCGGCTCTGTAATTAACAGGCTTACCCCAATCAATCGTTTTTCCAAAAGCACCAATTGCTTGGTTGATTGCGTTGACAACAATTTGTGTATTTGTATCATTACTTCCGCAAACAACAAGTGCTGATCCAGCATTTTTCTTTAAATCAGCTGCAGCCTTTTCAATACCGGCTTTCAGTTTTGCATCTTTAATTCCATCCACACCTTTACCACTTACTGCACTCAATAAAGCTAATGCCACTAATCCAGTTTCTGAAGGACGACAAACAAAACGTTCATCTGCACTTGCACCTGTAAGACTCAAATAACCTTCAAATTGATAGTGCTTGCTCATCGTAGGATTCTTCTCATCAATCTTACGACCTGTCGCATATCCTTTAGCAAATTCAACTGGACTTAACCAGCTTCCCAGAAAATCAGCACCTAAACTCACAATCACCTTTGCTGCACCAAATTCATAAGAAGGTAAGCGACGTCCAAATCCAGATGCTTCATTTGCTAATAGCATACCGCTAAATGAAACAGCGTCAACCTGAACATGGCGAAGGCCAGGATAAGAAGCAATAATCGCTTTTGTTGACGGAGAAGTTACAGTACTTGTCAATAATACAGCTGTACCGCCAGCTGCTTTCATTGCATCCGCAACCAGTTTATCGAATTGTTCAAACGTAGGTACTTCTTCAAATCGAGCTTCTTCTCCAGCACCAACCTTTTGCTGAGGAAAACGAAGACGATGTGTATCATATAGATCCAACACAGATGCCTGTACACGCGCAGAGGTTCCCCCACCCGTGAAAACACAACGGTCGTTGCCTTCAATTTTGATAGGACGACCATCACGCACTTTTGCCAACACAGGTACTACATCTCCGTCTTGCACATACGTAGTTGCATAATACTGAGCAACACCTGGAATAATATTTTCAGGACGGTTTGCAAATGGGATTGCATGCTTAACCGGTATTTTACAACTGGCTGCCAGTGTAGCTGCCGCCGTGCTGAATCCGAGGTATTTCAAGAAATCCCTGCGGGGCGCTTTGGCATCTGTCAGACCCTTGTCGTCCAATCCTTCAAAAGGCAGTTCCTCCCGGAATTCATCCTGGTGTTGTTTTTGGAAGCTCTCGCTTTCTTTCACCTCCCCGAAGCTCTGCCAGTACTTTTTTTGGCTCATAATATCCTTGGTTGGTTGGGTTCAGTAATTGATTAATAGTGACACTTTTGACACTCTAGACCGCCGATGTCCTTCACCTTCACACTATCCATTTTACCAGTCTTTATGTCATTATGAAACTTTTCGTAGATGCTATAGAATTTATTGCCTTTTGTGCTATCGTAGTTGAATTGCACGTTTGTTTCGCGGTGGCAATTAATACACCAGCCCATGCTCAAATCAGCTACTTGTTTCACCTCGTCCATCTGGTTGATTTCACCATGACAGCTTTGGCACTGCACCTTTCCGGCATTTACGTGCTGCGCATGACTGAAATAAACGTGGTCAGGAAGATTGTGAATTTTAACCCATTCGATTGGCTTTGCGCTAGCGGGATCCCACTTATTAGGTTGATCGGGATTAAACCCAGCATACTTATATAACTTCTGAATCTCCGCTGTTCCATCAATCTCATTTCCGTCAGCGTCAAACAGTTTTGGCCCCTTCTCATAAGCTTGAATGGCCTTATGGCAATTCATACAAGTATTAACTGAAGGGATAGCAGCATGCTTGCTTTGCTCTGCACTACCGTGACAATACAAGCAATTGATCTGATTAATTCCTGCGTGTACTTTATGAGAATAATAAATAGGTTGTTCGGGCTGGTACTCTTTCTGGCGACCTAATCCGATAGCTCCCTTTGCAACCATGTAACCGCCAAAAACAAATAAACCAATGGAAATCAATGTGATATATGTCTTATTTTTCCAGAAAGGAATGTTTTCTGGTAGTTTTACGCCCTCTGCATCGTCTGACAATTTCTTTAAACTGCTATTGACTTGCATCAAAATGAGCGCAATTAAAGCTAGAATCAAGGAGATGACCCCGTAGAAAATAGTGTTACCACCTTCTTCCTGCGCAGGCTCTCCCGCAGCAGCAGCCGGAGCGGCAGCTGGTTTTGCGGCCTCATTTACATAGGCAACAATGTTATCAACATCCTGAAGAGTAACATCAGAAAACGCAGTCATCATTGATCCATACTCAGCCTTCAGGCCCTGTGTATAGGCATCTTTTGCCATATACGCAGCTGGGTTGTTGATCCAGGACAATAGCTCTTTGTGATCCGCCCATTTGTGACGCTCCTCTAATCCTGCCAATGCAGGACCGGTTCCTTTTTTGAGCACATTGTGACAAGAGGCACATTTACTCATGAACACAGTTTTCCCTGCCGCAGGATCCTGTGCAAACACAGTGGTAACAGAGAAAATTAATAGCGTAAAAAGTAGAACGGTGATACGTTGTGAGACATGTTTAGTAGACATCATACACGCAGTTAAGCTGAAATGTGGAAAAATTACACTTCTCGCGCGCAAAATTACGTATTGCAATCTTTAAAACATAAGGAAAATAAAAATTTTTTATTGCCCAAATCTGTTGCAAGTCAAGGAGTTTGGAGATAAAAAGTGTGGAACAAAATCGTCCTGTCATTGAACAGTCAATTTTTGAGCTTTCGGCGCCTTTGGAGTGTTAAAAACTAGGTTGAACACCTTTTTTCGGTGACCTTTGCGGCTCCAGAAAATATGTTTACAAAACTCAGAGAAAAGTGGAAGGTTGGTCCTTTTCAATTGACGCTGATTCTTTGCACGTTCGCGTGCGGAGGAAGCGCAACAGGGTGGGCGGCAAAAAAAATCATGAATGGCTTTTCGTTACAACAGGATTGGCTTTGGGCTACTCTTTACATTTTGTTAGTCACGCTTCTTTGGCCATTGATGGTACTCGTAATCAGTATTCCATTTGGACAATTTCGTTTTTTTAAATCCTATATCAGCAAACTGGGATCTAAAATGGGTTTTTTACGATAACAGTACTCACAGGTTCCGTTTGCATTGACCATCTTTGTACGATGAAACGCATCGCCATTTTTGCTTCAGGCACCGGTAGTAATGCAGAAAAAATACTAGCGTATTTTAAAGATTCCGTGGACATTAAAATCGCATTGATTGTTTCCAACAAACCCGATGCAGGTGTATTACAAATTGCAAATCGACATAAAGTACCAACGTTGGTGATAGAACGTGAAGCTTTTTTTAAGGGTGATGGCTATGTGCCACAGTTAGAAGCCCGCCAAATTGATTGGATTATTTTGGCAGGCTTTTTATGGAAAATTCCAACTACTTTATTGAAAGGTTGGGAAAAAAGAATCATCAATATTCATCCAGCGCTGCTTCCAAAATATGGAGGCAAGGGGATGTATGGCAATGCCGTACATACTGCAGTGATACAAGCTGGAGAAACCAGTAGTGGAATCACCATCCATTTTGTAGATGAACAATACGATCATGGTGCAATTATTTTTCAGGCAGAGTGCCCTGTATTGCCCAATGATACGCCCGAAAACCTTGCCACAAGAATTCATGCATTAGAACACCAACATTTTCCCCGTGTCATTGAGCAGGTGATTACCACATGAATCTTTCCTTGAAAAATATAATTGTCTTTTTAGTGGTGTGCTTTTTTGTTTCACCGGTATTGGCACAGTCGTATTTGATCAAGGGAGTGGTGTATGATAGTTCCCGCAATTATCCATTAGAGGCCGTTAGTGTTCTCTCTAGTGCAGGAGCTGGTACAATTACAAATGCAGATGGTTATTATGAAATAAGAGTTACCGACCGAGACTCCATCTGGTTCAGCTATCTCAACAAACCCACTGTAAAATTTCCAGTAATCAAGATTGTAAATCCCATGCAATTTGATATTTCCCTTCAAGTTAGTATTCCGGTTTTGCGAGAAGTAAAAATATTTCCGCGTAATTATAAGCTAGACTCTATTCGAAACAGACAGGACTATGCAAAGGTTTTCAATTACCAACGGCCAGGCTTGAAAATTGTCACTCCACAATACGGCGCTGGCGTAGGCCTCGACTTAGATGAACTCATCAATATGTTTCGTTTTCGACGAAATAAAAGTATGTTAGGCTTTCAACAACGATTACTATTAGAAGAGCAGGAAAAATATATCGACTACCGTTTCAACAAAGCATTAGTTCGTCGTTTAACATTATTGGATGGTGCCGAACTAGAGCGATTCATGCAAACATTCAGACCTTCTTACCTATTTACAAAGCTGGCCGGTGATTATGAATTTCGCTTATATATCAAACAAAGTTTATATCGCTTCAAAAAAGGCCTTCCCCCGTTTACATGGCAAGAAGAGCCTATAGAACAATAATTTTCTTTTGATTTTATCTTTTTCAAATTAGTATCTTTTCAACATGAAAAGCTTGCTTACATTACTTCTGTTGCCAGGATTTTTATTGGCACAAACACCAAAGACCTGCGATCTTGCTATTACCAATGGAAAAATCATTGACGGAACCGGCAATAGCTGGTATCGTGGTGCGCTCATTGTCAATCAAGGAAAAATAGTTGCTGTTATTCGTCAACCCTCAGCTCAAAAATGGGAGAATAGTTGGGCTCCTCTTCAGGTGATTGACGCAAAAGATAAAATTGTAGCCCCCGGATTTATTGATGTGCACACACACATTGAAGGAGATGAAAAAAAAGATCCTGAAGCAAAGAGTTTTATTTACGATGGAGTCACTACTTGTATCACGGGTAACTGTGGTTTGTCACAAGTGGATGCAAAAAAATATTTTGAATTTATTGACTCTCTTCGATTATCCATCAATGTTGCCATGCTGATCGGACACAATGATATACGTAGAGCTGTGATGGGCCGAGCGAATCGCGATGCAACAGATGAAGAACAGTTGCGCATGGAAACGTTGGTGGAAAAGGCAATGCGCGACGGAGCCGTAGGATTAAGCACAGGTCTTATTTATATACCGGGCACGTTCAGTAAAACACCAGAAATTATTGGATTAGCCAAAAAGGCTGCTGCGTTTGGTGGGGTTTACGCCACACATATGCGTGACGAAGGAGACAGTGTAACACAAGCTATAGAGGAGGCACTCACGATTGGTAGAGAAGCGGGAATTCCTGTTCAGCTTTCACACTTTAAACTAAGTGGTCAACAAAATTGGGGTCGTAGTAAAACCACAATCGCAATGGTAGAAAAAGCGCGTAAGGCAGGAATGGATGTTACCATTGATCAATATCCTTACACCGCGAGTAGCACCTCAATTAACACGTTAATTCCCGATGAATTGCTAGCAGATGGTCAAGACTCGATTAAGGCAAGACTTGCGAGACCTGAAATAAGAAAACAGGTTACAAGATCCATTCAAACAAGATTAAAAAAGAGAGGACTAAAGCATCTCAGTTATGCAGTGGTTGCTTCTTTTGGTCCAGACAGTTCGTACAATGGAAAAAGTATTGAGCAGATTAATCTCATGTTGGGAAATAAACATCGCGTAAAAGACGAAGCTTCTGTGGTAATGGATATCGTGAGTCGGGGAGGAGCCAGTGCAGTATTTCATGGGATGGGCGAAGAGGATGTAACAAGAATAATGCGTTACCCCTTCAATATGATTGCAAGTGATGCGGGTATTCGTGCTTTTAATTCAGGAGTACCGCATCCTCGCGGGTATGGAACAAATGCGCGTGTACTAGGACGCTACGTTCGCGAAAAAAATGTACTAAGTCTCGAAGAAGCGATTCGCAGAATGACCTCACTGCCTGCGCAAAAATTTCAATTACATGACAGAGGATTACTTCAAGTTGGATATGCAGCGGACGTATTAGTGTTTGATGAAAATGAAGTTCTTGACCTTTCAACATTCGATAAGCCTCATGCCTATTCTGTAGGTATGCATTATGTCATTGTAAATGGTAAAATCACGGTGGACAATCAAAAGCATATTGGCACCCGTGCCGGACAAATTCTCTATGGCCCTGGAAAATTAAAATTATAACTCCATGAAAAAACTGATTCGCCTTGGATTGCTTGCACTATTACAAGTAACGCTATGCGTGAGTGTGCTGCAAGCGCAAAAAATTGAATGGAACTCCACACCACTTACAGCTGGGTTTTCTCAAGATCGATTAAAAGTTATAGACGCAAGACTTAATGAATGGGTAGAAAAAGGATGGATGCAAGGAGCCACTGCACTAATTATTCGCAATGGAAAAGTAGTATATCATAAAGGGGTTGGTTATAATGACCTGGAGGCAAAAGTTCCCTTAAAAAAAGATGACATTTTTCGTATTGCCTCACAAACAAAAGCAATTACCAGTGTCGCAATTATGATTTTATTTGAAGAAGGGAAGTTGTTGTTAGATGATCCTGTATCAAAATATATTCCAGCTTTTCGGAAACAACAAGTACTTGCCAGCTTTAATGAAGCCGATACTTCGTTCACAACCGTGCCCGCAAAAACAGATATCACCATTCGTCAACTTCTCACGCATACGTCTGGATTAGGCTACGCACAAATTGGATCAAAAGAAGCAAATGCCATTTACGCTAAATCTAATTTAACGGCAGGAATCGGAGTAGTTGGAGATGATCTGTTAAGTGCCATGAATCGACTTGCCAAACTACCACTCATGCATCAACCAGGCGAGCGTTGGACTTATGGATTAAATACCGATTTATTGGGCTGCTTAGTTGAAGTGATTAGTGGAAAAACCTTGGACCAATTCTTTAAAGAAAGAATTTTTGAACCACTCGGTATGCAAGACACCTATTTTACAATCCCTGCTGCCAAAGCAAGCCGATTGGTAAAACTATATCGCGAACTCCCCAACGGAAAATTAGAAAAATCACCAGGTAATATGCTTAATGGACGTTCAATCACCCCTGAATACCCATTACAAGCAAGTACCTACTTTTCTGGTGGAGCAGGACTTTCCTCTACAATTGGAGACTATGGTATTTTTTTACAAATGCTACTGAATGGTGGCGTCTATAACGGAAAAAGAATTTTAAGCAGAAGAACGGTTGATATGATGACTACGAATCAGATTGGCGAGGTTAGTTATGGAGGTGGTCAGGATAAATTTGGATTAGGCTTTTCTGTAATCATGGCAAAAAGTGAAGGTCGTACCCCTGCTAATGTAGGCACGTTTGCATGGGGTGGCGCTTTTGCAACTTCGTATTGGGTTGATCCAAAAGAAAAAATGGTTTATCTCTTCTATCGTCAGCTACAAAATACAACTAAAGGAGAAATGGTAGAAAAATTCAGAGCAATGGTGTACCAGGCAATCAATGACTAATCAATACGCCAACAACTTTTGAATCGCTTCTCCTAATCGGGATTTTGCCAGAAACTGCTGTTCTAATACCATATTGAATGGGACAGGTGTGTCCAAAGAAGCACAGCGTACGACGGGTGCATCAAGCCACTCAAAACAATGTTCTGCAATCCACGCAGCTATTTCTCCTCCTATACCACCCGTCAAAGTGTCTTCGTGTAAGATCAATACTCTTCCGGTTTCACGTACCACTTTTTTTATGGCATCATAATCAAGTGGAAGTAAGGTGCGCAAGTCCAAAATTGCAATAGATAGTTCTGGATGAGCAATCAGGTATTCTTGTGCCCAATGAACACCTGCCCCATACGTAATGATCGCCAACTCTTCACCATCCGTTAGCTGTTTTGCTTTTCCTATTTCAATCTCGTAGTAGGTTTCAGGTACAAGACCCGTACTACTTCGATAGAGAGCTTTGTGTTCAAAATATAAAACTGGATTTGGATCATTGAGCGATGCCAATAAAAGTCCTTTTGCATCAAGCGGGGTAGAAGGGTACACCACTTTTAATCCAGGAATATGCGTAAACCATGCTTCATTGCTTTGTGAATGAAAGGGACCAGCTCCAACACCCGCACCCGTTGGCATTCGAACAACTACTTTAGCCGTTTGTCCCCAGCGATAATGAATCTTGGCTAAATTATTTACAATCTGATTGAGTCCTACTGATACAAAATCAGCAAACTGCATTTCAACCATTGCCGCATAGCCTTCAAGTGACAAACCCAGTGCCGTGCCCAAAATGGCACTTTCACAAAGCGGCGTATTGCGAATACGTTCGCGCCCAAATTGCTGTACAAACCCTTCGGTGATTTTAAATGCCCCTCCATATTCTGCAATGTCCTGACCCATTAAAATCAATTTCGGATCTCGCTCTAATTGTTGTCGCAATGCTTCACTGATTGCATCAATAAAACGAAGTTCTCTGCCTTGATCATC
>JBILMC010000138.1:0-4087 GCA_044375755.1 Chitinophagaceae bacterium | reverse complement strand
TCACGTAATGAGCCAACCTCATCGTTTACTTCGATACGAAGTGCCTGAAATACCTGGGCAAAGTATTTATTCGGATTTCCTTTTACTGCCGTGTGCACAGCTTGCTTAAAACCCTCAATGGTTCGTAACGACTGCGACTGTCGCACTTGAACAATGATTTTTGCAAGTGTTTTGGCGTTTGTTACCTCACCATACTGCTCAAAAATTTTATGCAATGCCGATTCCGTATACGTTTCAACAACCTGCCAAGCAGTTTTAGACTCGCGCTGGTCCATTCGCATATCTAGTGCTGCATCAAAACGAGTAGAGAACCCGCGAGCCGCTTCATCAAACTGATGACTGCTCACACCTAGATCTGCTAAGAGTCCATCAACCCCATTCACTTTGTGTAAGCGCAAAAAGCGTTGCAGATGACGAAAATTTTGCGGAACAAAAATCAAACGCTCATCCTTTGGTAGATTTTGTTGTGCGTCTGCATCCTGGTCAAACGCAATCAACTTTCCGTTTGGTCCCAACTGGTCCAAAATGGCACGCGCATGTCCCCCACCTCCAAATGTGCAATCCACATAAACGCCATCCGGACGGATTTGTAATGAATCAATGACTTCGTGGAGCAGAACAGGTATGTGATACGTTGACTGCACCGCTTTAAATCAATTCATTGTTCCGCCTCCCATGACGTCTCTTCCCAGCTCACTGAAAGCATCCGAAGAAAAAGAGTCAAAGATCTTTTTGTACTTATTACTATCCCAGATTTCCATTTTATTACCTGATGATGCGATGATGATGTCCTTCCCCAATTCTGCGTAGGCTTTCAAATTGGGTGGCAGCAAAATGCGACCAGCAGTGTCGGGCTCTACAAATGTTGCCCCATTGAGAAAAGCTCGTCTGAACTCGCGCTGCTTTGGATCAAACTCATTCAACCCTTTAATCTTTTCAAATAAGGGCTCCCATTCACGAAGCGTGTAAAGCGCTAGACATTTCTCAAAACCACGATTGATGACAAAGCGATGCAGCTCATCCCCCGCCACCTGCCTTTTAAATCCGGCAGGTAACAAGAAACGCCCCTTTGCGTCCAGTGTTGCCTCAAATTCTCCTAGAAAGCCTGTCATTATCAGTGATTTGAAGAGATTTTCCTCTTATTGACACAAAATAACACTTTTTCCCACCTAGATTCCAAATTTTGAAAGCCTATATTTATCCCCAATTATAAATCGGCCGAAACCCTTTGCCAGCATAGCTTTCATAAGGTGGGAAATGGTTACCCCATTTTTTGATGTGAATAGGCTGTGGATAACGGTGGATAAGCTGTGAAAACACCAAAAACAAGCATTTTTTTGGACCTTTGAACAAACAACAGTTAGTTGTATGCAAACCGATCCCCGCCAATTGGAGGTAATTAATTTTGACTATGAATTACCTGCTGAAAAAATAGCCCTTCATCCGCTCTCTCAGAGAGACGCCTCAAAACTTTTGATTTACAAAGAAGGCGTTATTACAGATTCTATTTTTTCAAACCTTCCCAGCCAACTCAAGAGTGGAACATGCCTGGTATTTAACCAAACAAAAGTGGTACCTGCACGCTTGGTCTTTGAAAAACCCACAGGAGGACAAATCGAGGTGTTTTGTTTAGAGCCTGCAAACAGTGAGCAGGATATGAATACGGCGCTGAGCAAACAAAGCCCTTTGCAACTTCAGTGTTTGGTGGGTGGAGCTTCTAAATGGAAAAGAGGAAGCTCACTAACTCAAAAAAAAGACACTATTGAATTTAGTGTAGAAATGATTGAGAAGACTACAGATGCATTTATACTTCAGTTTCATTGGTCGCCAGCAAATCTTCCCTTTTCCTCTGTGCTGGAAACTTTTGGACAAACTCCTCTTCCTCCTTATCTAAAGAGAAAAGTGAATCACTCAGACTCTACGCGATATCAAACTGTGTATGCAAGTCGAGATGGCTCGGTTGCAGCTCCAACTGCAGGCTTGCATTTCACTACAAAAACATTGGAAGAATTACAAGAGAAAAAGATCAACTTAGAATCCATCACACTTCATGTTGGGGCAGGAACATTTAAGCCCGTAAAAGCTGCAAAAATGCAGGGGCATGAGATGCACCAGGAATGGATTGACGTAGACTTGGCATTTTTGGAAAAATGGCGTGATCAAATAACCAGTCCACTTTTTGCAGTAGGAACGACTTCATTACGCACACTCGAGTCATTATACTGGCTGGGCGTAAAAGTAGCACTAGAGCCAAGCGACAAAATTCCAGTGCTCTCCCAATGGGAATGTTATGAGTTGGAAAAAGCTGGCCTATCCATTGAACAATCCCTTGATGCCATACTTGAATTGCTGAGAAAGAAAAAATTAAATAAACTAGTTACACAAACTGCACTCTTGATTGCCCCGGGTTATAAGATTAAAACTGTAGATGCGATAGTGACTAATTTTCATCAACCGCGATCAACGTTACTAATGCTGATTGCAGCTTTGGTTGGAGAGGACTGGAAAAAAGTTTATCAACATGCACTCGATCACTCTTATCGATTCCTAAGCTATGGGGATAGCAGTTTATTGTGGAAGAAAAAATGATTTCAATCAAACCCGATGTAAGGGTAATTCCAGCGTAAAGATACTTCCCTGACCAAGGGTACTTTCAGCTTTGATTTTACCACCCAACGCTTCGGTAACATTTTTTACATAACTTAAACCAAGTCCGAATCCTTTGACATTATGTTGGTTACCTGTATGCGCTCTATAAAATTTATCAAAAATCCTCTTTAGCGTATCCCGGGACATTCCCATTCCATTATCCTCTACACGCAAAACTATAGTTGCATTGGAAACGTTCGTATCGATTTGAATTTGTGGAGGCACTTGTTCACGTGCATATTTTACTGCATTATCAATTAAGTTATTTAGCAGATTAGATAAATGCACAACATCGGCTAACACAATATGCTCAGGAGCCCGTAAAAAGAGTGTAATATGCCCTCCCACATGTTCTAATTGTAATTTGAAATTATCAACCACTTGTTGCACAGTCTCATGCAAGGACACTGCTTTCAAATTAAGGTCAACATCTTTACGTTCAAATTGTGAAGCCTTAAGAATAGTCTCCACTTGTCGATTCATACGCTGATTTTCCTCTTTGATAATTGAACTAAAGTACCCCAGTTTTTCTCGGTCTTGGATTACTTTATCATTGCGCATCGAATCAACCGCCAATGATATGGTGGCGAGTGGTGTTTTAAATTCATGCGTCATGTTATTGATAAAATCATTTTTCATCTCACCAATTTTCTTTTGTTGCAACATGGTCCGAATGGTGAGGTAAAACGCAGATAGAATGAGTAATGTAAAAAGAAGGGAGATGGCAATATTCCAGCGTAATGAACGTAGTACTACAGTTTTTACATCGGGCACCACAATAAACAATGCCTCACTCACACCAATCGCACCAATCCCCGAGGCATTTGGAGCTGTAATAGCTCTGCCCGCATAAAAATTATGTGCCGTATCCTGCTGAGCTTGTAAAAACCGTGAGGAAGACTTTTGAAGTGTATTACCACTGAATCGATCAAATGAGTATAGCCCAAATTCAAAATGAATTTTATTTAGATCATTTTCTCTGAATGCTTTTGCAATACGTTTATGAAGATCTTCAGTGCTATGTAAACTAGCCACAGTTGGTGTAGTAAAAAGATCCCAACCAAATCCATCTAATAATTTTCTACGCTGGTATCCTTGTGGCGAGTAAGGTCGCGACTGCTCCATCAATTCATCTGTAACCACTTTAGTGACCTCGCCTAGACGATGCTTGATCTGTTCTTCGCGTAATTGTACCATATTTCTTATCCAGGACACCTGAATAAAGATGATGCCGATTAATGAGAGACAGATCAAAACGGTTATAGGCGCAAAAACTTTTTTCACAGTAGATAAAAATACAACCTAGCGGGAAAGCGTAAAAAAAGTAAAGCTTGCATTCACATATTTTTAACGCAAAAAAAATCCCCTGACTTGAGGCAAGGGATTTAAAATAGATTTGAAATAAATCAGGCGGCTGTTACACCTTCTACCAACACAG